>JAGFXI010000172.1 GCA_017861095.1 Deltaproteobacteria bacterium
TCCAGGTTCTCCATGTTGAAAAAATCCTGGTAGTTGTTCGTGGTATAAATCCCTTTTTCCTTGGCGAACAGAAGCCCGGGAGCCTGGGGATTGATGTCCGCTACGGCGACGATCTGGGCGTCGAGTCTCTTGAATCGGTCCGCCGCGAACATTTCGAGCAGGGCCTTACAACGGGTGCCGCCGCCGATCACGCCAATGTTAAGAGGCTCTTGGTTATGTTTCCTCTCGTATCCGACTTCAAGGGGACTAGCGCTCCTATCTGCCAAGGAGTTCTCCGAGCGAATCCGGCTGCTCTCTTTTTTCTTCGATGTCTTGGCCATGGCGGGGCGTGCCCTCGATGCTGGAGACCTCTGACATCACTATACAGAAGAGGATTCGAGATGGCAACGTCGTACTTAGGCGTTCACCCCGCCCGTTTTCTTGGTTGCTGAAGCGCTTGGCCGAGAGGTATATCCCGCGTGGCCGGCACACATCAAGGTGGTGAGACGGGAAATACGCTTATCAGATGGGATCAGAGCGGCAGTCGTGGCAAGGCCGTCCGCGAAACCTTCAGAGAGAGACGGGGAAGGAACGCCGGTGTCCTCAGCCGTGGACGGGCGCAGCGGCCTGAGCCTCTTCCGGCGTGCCGAGGAACTGATGAATGGTTTCTGCGGGGAGCTCGTTCATCCCGAGACCCAGACTCTCTTCGTCGAGACCCAGGCTGAGGCCGAGGAGTTGGGTATAGACCAAAGAAGGGATGGCCGCGGCAGAGGTCCGCCGGGAGAGCAAGATCCTTTGGACCCTATCGAATTGGAGCTGGCAGAAAGGACAGATAACGCAGACATAGTCAGCGCCCGCCTGCTTGGCGTCGGCGAGCTTTTTCTCGGTAAGATCCAGAGAGAGCTCATCGTTCACGCCCCAGAGTGGGGCGCCGCAGCATTCCAGCTTGGTGCTCCAGGGGACGCTCGTCGCCCCGGTGATACCGACGAGTTGGTCGAATATGGACGGAGCGAAGGGATTGTCGAACTGGACGACGTCTTTCGGCCGTAGCAGGTGGCAGCCGTAGTGCACGGCGACTTTAAGGTTCCTGTAAGTTTTGACCATCTTTTGTTTAATAGTGTCCAGCCCGACATCGTGATACAGGACCTCGAACAGGTGCTTCGGGGCCACCGCGCCAGTATATGTCAGGTCTTCTTTCGCAAGGGTCGTGTCGATTTCCTTTTTCAGGGAGGCGTTGTCCTTGAGAACATGGGCTATGTGTTTCAGGTTGCCGTAACAGCAGTTGCATAGCGTCAAAATATTCAAGCTGCGTTTCTCAGCCAAGGCAAGATTTCTCGCAGACGAGAGCGCACAAGCGGTGAAATCGTAATTCTTGAGCGGATAACCGCAGCAGTTGAACTCCCTGACTTCCTCGAGTTCAATGCCAAGCTTCGCAAGAACCGCATCAGTGGCGGCCTCATACTGTTTCAGGAAGACCGACGTTACACAGCATCGTTGCAGGGCGAATTTCATACTTTCACTCCCGTCTCGGCGGAGACCTTTTCTCTTGCCCGGGCGATAGCCACACTCTTCAGTTCATAAAGCACATCCGCAACGTGTACACTCTGGGGACACTGCTCCTGACACTGGTAGCAGCCGAGGCAATCCCACAGCATCCCGGCGCTAAAGACCAGATCCCAGAGCCTGAGGCCGACGGCATGCATGATCTGGTGCGGAAGCAGTCCCAGAGTCGCCTGGGGCGTGCGGTAGTTCCGCACCACCGGGCAGGCGTTTGAGCAGGTCATACAGCGATAGCACTGCGAGAACGTCTGCGCCTGGAACGACGCCTCCAGCTTGCTCTTTAAGGCGCTGTCGCCAAGGGCGAGCGGCGAACTGAGGTCGCGCACCACTGCGACATTGACCCCGGCGAGGATGCCGTCTCTGGCGATTTCTGATGCTTTGGCATAACGGGCTCCATTAAGACCCTCGGTTGCCAGACCGCGGTAATAGGAGAACGGGGAGAGGACAAGGAATTCCGGGTATCCCCTGGCAAGCAAGGTCTCCCTGGCGCTGAACCAGAGATCCTGGAGGTTGATCCCCGACGGGCACGCTACCGTACATCGGTAGCAATTGGTGCAAAGATACATGCCCTGAAGGATAGTCTTCAGCTGTTGGGGGCTCAGCTCTTTGCCGGCTGCGAGAGCCTTCAACGAACCGATCTTTTCCGAGGGCAAAATGTTCAGGTTGGGAATTGTCTCGAAGACCACCCCGACTGAGCAGCGCGCACTGCATGTGCCACAGTGAGTACAGGCATCGAGCTCCATAACCTGGCGGGTGGCGATATTGGCCGGGGCTGAGGTCTTCTTCTCCATGACCGCATTGGCCATCAAACTCACCGGTGTAGCAAAGATATGGAACATCCTGCTGAAGGGGAGATAGGCCAGGCCGATGAAGCAGGCGAGAAAATGGACATACCAGAGGATGGTGGGTACGTGGGCCCGATCCAGCGCCAGCGCGACGGGACGCATGAGCAACGCGGTGCCGTAGCTCAGAACCGCCGACTGCGGCCGGGAGTGGCACTGGAGACAGCTCATTTCGTGGATGAGCTTGCCCCGTTCAATAGTCGCCGCGTCAAAGGGCCCCTTGGCCTTGGGGGAGACGGTCCCGTAGTACTCGACCCAATACGCCTCCAGGCCCTTAAGGTCCTCTTCATCGGCGTTCATCGCGTACTCCTGCACCATCTCTTCGTACCTGGTGTAGGAGCCGATCTTGGCGCCGTGGAGGAGGATACCCGAGAGCATGATGACGGCGAGGATGGCTATGGCATACTGATCCTGGGAGTTGGTCCTGAGGTGAGAGAGCTTGAGGAAGAAGCGGCGATAGATGGCAATCCCTACGCCGACGATCACCATGGCGCCGAAGAGGTCCCTCAGAAAAATGAAGGGATTCACGGTTGGTTGGTATTCCGCGAAGAGGGGCACGCTTACGTACTTTTCCAGGGCGTGGAAGAGGAGGAGCAGCATGAAGCCGAAAAATATCAGGGTATGCATGAGCCATCTGAGGCGGTCCTCCCGATACGCTTTGACCTGAAGGATCGCATCAAGGAAAAAGGCCCTCAGAAGGGTGACAATCTTCCCGCTGAACAGGGTCCGGACCATGCCTTGGAGCGCTGCACCCACTCTCGCCGCGGCAGAAATCCCCGCAGCGTCCGCCCCGATCCTATAGGTGAACCAGGTGAAGACCTTGTACGCGAGACCGAGGGCGAAAATCGCCAACGCCACATAGAGTGAAGCTCTGTAGAACATAAAGCTCACAAACCTCCGCTGGACCCAAGGGTTCCAGTCTTGGAGACGGTGAACCTGAACAGCTCAGGCCGACGCGAAAGCGTCTTCCCCGTCTCATTGAGATTTACCCGCATGATGAAGAACGATCAAAGACTTGGTGGTCACTCCGGAGTCATAGATACAGGTACGGCCGATTACAGGCCCTCCGGAACGAAATGGTCAGCCCCCAACCGAGGAGAGCCGCTAGCCCTATGTGCCCCTGACAAAGAGCTTTGCCGAGAGACACGCAGCGCTGCTCGACACGTCCAGTGAAGTGTATCACAAACTTCCGGCGAATCAATATCTTTTTTGCCGCAGCGTCGGGGGCGGTGTCACCGGTTGATGCCTTGCCGCAGTGAGGCGCCGGCCCCGGAGATGTATGCACGGGGGACCTGAGCCGGGCTGGTCGGTACGGCAAGGCCGCATAGTCGCACCATGAATAAGATCGTAGTGGTCCGGCCTGCCTGCGGGTCGTGATTCAAGGTTTGGCAAGCCTTCCGACAGGCCAGAGAGTTAACAGGAGGCTCCAGATGCGCCTCGCCTCACCGACCAGTCCGGCTCACATGGCAGTCTCCTCCGACCTCACGATAAGGGTTCTTCAGTGTCCCACTAGAACGTGATCTCTACGGCACCATAGGCGCAGACAGGCACACAGAGCTCGCAGGCGATGCACTTCTCGTGGCGAAAGGAGACCCGCATGTCGGGCCTCGAGACCGAGAGCGCCCCCGTGGGGCAGATGGAGGTGCAGGCGGTGCACTCGATGCAGCGATCTTCATGCCAGAGCACATCCTGGGCCAGCGGCTTCGCGTCTACCCCGACCTCGGCGACGAACTGGAGGGCCGCGTCGAGGTTTTTCTTGGTGCCGCTCACCTCTATCACCAGTCTTCCCCATTCCTTGGGGGTGATCCGGGCCCGCAGAATGTTCACCTTGAGCTGGTACTTGGTGATGAGTTGATACGTTATCGGTTGATCGATGAGATGCGGTGGGAAATTGAGCACCAGTCGCTTTTTTGCCATGAGGTCCCTCCGATATCCTTATCGGGAAGCCGAAGAGTTGTTAATCGGTCTCTCGGTGAGGGGCTTGAAGGTAATCCCGGAGTCGGCCGAAGGCAGCGTCGTCACCGGCTCGGTGAGGAGAAACTCGCCGCCCTGGATCCAGCCCTTGAGAATGGAGGCGACTTCCCGCGCCCGGGTATATGACGAAAGGCCGGCGGTAGGCACCTTCTTCCCCTTGACCGTAATGGAGCCCGACTTGAGTTGGGCGTAGCTCACCTCGCCGAGGTTCCCCGGAATGCCCTTGGGATACGAGTCGCTGTAATCGATAATGGGTGCGACGATCTCTGCGTCCGTCACCGTGGTGTAGCGCAGGATCTCCTCGTTCAGAACAGGGATCGGGATGCCTATCCCAATGGCGAGTGTCGATCCGTAGCCGGTGAAGGAGGCTCCTCTCAGCCACCGGGCGCTCATCTGCTTGAGATCCCCGGTCACCGCGAGGGTGCCTGCTCCCGCACGGGGAACACCCCGGTCGTTTCGTGGTACCCCAGGATTGTGCTGGGTGCCGCTTCCCACTACGTAGCCGACGCCGCCTCCCAGGAAAATGCGACTCCCCATGCCGATGGTAACGTACAAGGGATCGTTCAGGAGTGGGCTGAGCTGACCGGCGCTGCAATACGTGGCATTCCGCATGGTGGGTTGGAGCACCCCCATGTAGGTGTAAATGATGCGGTCGGAAAGATTCACCGCCACCCCGTAGTTCTGGTAGGCATTGCGCATATTAAAGAGCACAGTTTGGTTCATGTCTTCAAGGCGTATCCACGTTTCCAGTTTGCGGCGGGGATAGCAATCCGTGCCGTAGGCAGAGGCGAAGAGCTTCACGTCCTTTCCTGCCACGAGGTCCTCGATAACATGACCGCCGCCATAGAGGAATTTCCCTGGGTGAATCCGATTCCGAGGATCGTCATCTGGCAAGGCGGTGACTCCGAGAAAAAGGTCAACGGCAGC
>JAGFXI010000173.1 GCA_017861095.1 Deltaproteobacteria bacterium
GCTGCAGGCGGTCTTTACGAAAGGTCCCGCGCACGAACACCCGGTCGCGGTAGGCGAGGTCTATGCCCCGCAGGTGATGGTGAAGCCCTCTCTCCTCCAAGTGACGAAGCACTCTCCCCAGACGCGCCATCCTGGCGCCGTAGTCTCCCGTGCCCAGGGTGATGGCAATGCCGCCCCGAAGGGTGTACACCTTGAGGCCCATCGTGGGGACGTACTGGATCTCCGAGATGAGCCGCCAGGGAAGATAATCCTGGCAGTCGCGGTAGAGGGCCGAAAGGAGCGTCATGGCCTCCTGGGGGAGTTCCCATCCGGGTCCGACGTTCGCGGGGTCCATGCCGGAAATGATGGGGAGCCCCGGATACTCGGCAGGAAAGGCCTGGACAAAGGCGCGCCCCCGGGGATCGACCAAGTAGAAGGCGCGGCCCCGAACTAGGGCGAGCGGCTCTCTCTCAACAATGTCGATGCGGATGGAATCGGGGATCTCGCGGATGATGACCGCAGATTCCACCCAGGGGTGGCTGCTCACCCGGCGGCTGATCTCAGCGAGGTCCACACCCAGGATGTTGTCACCCGGGTGGATTCCCGCCTGCTGAATGACGGTCTCAGGCTGGAGATGCGTACAGCCGTTTACCTGGATGCGAGCGACGCTGAGGAGCGAAGAGGTGAGGAGCAGCTGGTACCCTCGCACAAAGAGCAGGCTCAGCGCCCCGACGAGGAGGCAAAGGAGAAGGACCTGGGCCAGACGGCGGAGGTCGCGGCTGACGCTGCGGCGACGGGGGCGGCGTGTCGCCTGGTTTCCGAGAGCAGTCACCGGCGCGGGTTTCGGGGATCTTCCGTCCCGAATCCGATCGAACCGCACGTGGTGTCGCACAAGACCCTCTGCCACCCTGTTTCCTTCCCTTTCGGTGGGCAGCGCCCACCCTACATCGACTGAATCTTGAGCTTTACCTGGAAACGCTCGAAGGCCTGCTTTAGGCTGATGGCCGCAGCGCCAACCCCGGCATCGCTCCCCACGAGATTTGAACCCCGGCCCGGGACCAAGAGGGGGTAGGTATGGTCATTCAGCACCTGGACGGCTCGCTGTAACCCTGCCACATGATGTGGACGTATGAGAGATGTTGCCGGCCCCCCTGCGTGCCACGTGGTGTAGTCCGCCCGTGGCACCTCCCATCTTCCGCCCACGCCGTCCAGGTGCTGAAGCTCTGTTTTCACCCTTCGGTCCATTGAATGCTTCACCTGCTCCGAGTTCTCGCTATTTCGGTGAACGGTGCCCACCCTACATCGATCTCTTCCGCGCTCTCTCCTCGAGCTTCCTCACCAGCTCCTCACCCACCTGCCAGATGTTCCCCGCTCCCAGGGTGAGCACCACATCCCCTTCCCGCACCTCATCCATCATGAGGGTCGTCAGATCCACATCCCCAGGCACGTATCTCGTGTTGCCGTGCCCGTGGGCCTGGATGGCCGCCGCCAGCTTGTCCGCCTGAACCCCCGGGATGGGCGGCTCGCTGGCGGCATAGATCTCGGTGACCACCAGAACGTCCGACTGATAGAAGGCGGTGGTGAAGTCGTTGAACAGGGCCTGGGTGCGGGTGTAACGGTGCGGCTGAAAGAGGACCAGTCGCCGCCTCTCCGGGTAGCATTCGGCCATGGTCTTCAGGACCGCCTTGATCTCGTTCGGGTGGTGGCCGTAGTCGTCGATGACAGTCACTCCCGCCACATCGCCCTTGATCTGGAAGCGGCGCTGCACCCCGGTCATCTCTTCGAGCCCGCGGCAGACGGCACCGAAGTCGAGGTCCAGTTCCTGGCCGACGGCGATGGCGGCGAGGGAATTGAGGACGTTGTGCCATCCGGGAATGGGTAGTCGCACCGGGCCCAGCTCCTGGCCGCGGAAAAAGGCCCGGTACGAAGAGCTCAGGCCGGAGAGGGTGACATCCCGCGCCTGGAAATCCGCCTGGGTCGAGTAGCCGTAGGTGATGAGGCGCTTCTTCACCCTGGGGAGAAGGCCCTGGATGTTCTCGTCCTCGAGGCAGAGGATGCTCACGCCGTAGAAAGGGACCTTGTTGATGAACTCGAGGAAGGTCTCCTTGATCTCTTCCAGATCCCTGTAAAAATCAAGGTGCTCCCGGTCGATGTTGGTCACTACGGAGATGGTCGGGCTGAAGAGAAGGAAGGTGCCGTCGCTCTCGTCCGCCTCGGCCACGAGGAAGTCACCCTGACCCAGCTTGGCATTGGTTCCCCAGGAGAGGAGACGGCCGCCGATGACCACCGTGGGATCGAGCCCGCCCTGGGCCATCACCGTGCCCACCATGGAGGTGGTCGTCGTCTTGCCGTGAGCCCCGGCCACAAGCACGGCGTGCTTGAGCCGCATGAGCTCGGCGAGCATCTCGGCCCGGCGAATGACCGGGACATGGTGGACGCGGCCGGCGGCAAGGACCTCCGGATTGTCCGGAGCGACGGCCGAGGAGAAGACGACCACGTCGGCGCCGGCAACCTGCTCCGCCCGGTGGCCGTAGAAGACCGTGGCACCGAGGCTGACAAGGCGGCGGGTGATCTCGCTCTCCTTGAGGTCCGAGCCGCTCACTCGGTGGCCGAGGTTGATGAGGAGCTCGGCGATGCCGCTCATGCCGATGCCGCCGATGCCGACGAAGTGGATGTGGTAGGGGCGTTTGTACATATAATTATCGTGTCACCGTCCGTTCTTTGACGGCTTCGTAAAAAGTCCATCTGTCCCGCGAGGCGCGGGATTGCGCTTCATCTTTCGTCATTGCAGCGTACTTCTCTGTACGCCTCATTCCTACGAAGTCATCTTCTTTGCCTTCACCCCTTGCGGCGCGCGTTCCTCCGCCGAGGGCCGCAGCCAGGTCACCGCGGCGGCGGCCCGCCGGTGGCTGCTGATATTCAGAAGGATCCCCACGGCAAGAAAGTTGGTGCAAAGGGAACTTCCGCCGTAGCTCATGAACGGGAGGGGTAATCCCTTGGTGGGAACAAGCCCCATGACCACGGCACCGTTGATGAGGGCCTGGAGCCCGATGACCAGGGTCAATCCGAAGGCGAGATAGGTGCCGTGCCGGTCCGGGGCCCAGAGAGCGATGTGGACCCCTCGCCAGATGAGAATCCCATAGAGGAAGAGAACCCCGCAGATGCCGAGGAGCCCCGTCTCCTCGCCGATGACGGCGAGGAGAAAGTCCGTATGCGGCTCCGGGAGATAGAAGAGCTTCTGCTTGCCGGAGCCGAGGCCGGCACCGATGAGCCCGCCGGACCCGAAGGCGAGGAGCGAGTGGAGAAGCTGGAAGCTGCTGGAGGTCGGATCGCGCCAGGGATCCAGGAAGGCGAGGACCCGGCCCCAGCGGTAGTCTTTCCGGGTGACCGCCAGAACCAGCAAGGGAGCGAGGGCCAGAGCGCTGCCGACAAGGTGACGGAGTCTCACCCCGGCCACGAAAAGGAGGGTGAAGGTGAGCAGGGCGAAATAGACCGCCGTACCGAGATCCGGTTGCTTGTAAATGAGGAGCACGAAGACGCCGCAGACGATGGCGTGGGGGAGAAAGCCGACGCCGAACTCGTGCAAGCGCTCGTGCTTCTTGGCGAGGGAGTAGGCGATAAACATTATCAGGGCGAGCTTGGCGAATTCGGCAGGCTGCACCGAAAAGCCGCCGAGATGGAGCCAGCGCCGGGCGCCCCCGGCCTTGTGCCCTAATTGGGGGACGAGCACCAGGCAGAGGCTGAGGACGCTCAACCCGAGGATCACGTAGATGAGACGGCGATAGAGGCTGTAGTGCACGTTCTTCACGAAGAAGAGGAGGATGAGCCCTGCCACGGTGAAGACCACCTGGCGTTTGAAGAAGTACATGCTGTCCTGATAGCGAACCTCGGCCATGATGGAGCTGGCGCTATAGAGCATGACCAGACCGATCCCCGCAAGTAAGAGGGTGACAGAGAGCAAGGTCAGGTCACCGCTCGTTCTCCCTGTACCTTCCTCCGCCATCAGCGTAAGGACCCCTTTCCGTGCTCGAGAGTCCCGGCGTCCCACCGCGATCAGGAACGTCGCCCCCCAGGGGTCTCGGCGACGGTCCAGAGACCGGAGCACCCGCTCGTCTCCCGGCCTTGATCTCCCGTCAGTTCGTAAATCAGGCAGCGGAAATGATCGCCTCTCTCCGCATAGTTCTGGTAAAGATCGAAGCTGGAGCAGGCCGGTGACAGGAGGACTACGTCACCAGGCACCGCAGCTCGGATCGCCACCTGGACCGCATCGCCCATGGTCTCCACTACCACGGCGCAGGTGAGGTGGCCGAGCGCCTTGGCCATGAGAAAGCGCGATTCCCCCATGAGGACCAGCGTCTTGACCCGATCCCTGACCAACGGGACGAGGGGGCCGTAGGAGCCGCCCTTGTCACGGCCTCCGGCAATGAGCACGATGGGCTCAGTGAAGCTCTCGAGGGAGCGGACCACCGCATCCACGTTGGTCCCCTTGGAGTCGTTGTAGAACCGGATACCGCGCCACTCGTGGATCAGCTCGAGGCGGTGGGGGAGCCCCCGGAACTCGTTGATGCTCTGTTGCACGGCGTCCGGGCTCGCGCCCGCGGCGCCGGCGGCGAGGACCGAGGCTAGAAGGTTCTCGAGATTGTGATGACCGGTGAGCTGCCACCCACCCAGATCGTACGAGTGAATCTCTCCCCCCGCTCCCCGACAGATCAGGCGGTTTCCGTTTAGGTGGGCGTCGGCGGAGGTCCGGTGCCGGCTGAAGAGGAGCCGCCGGCTTCGAGGAGCGCAGCGTCCCATGATGAGAGGATCGTCGGCGGGGAGCACCGCCACGTCCTCCTCGGTCTGACGGGCGAAAAGAAGACACTTGCTCGCCGCGTAGGCGTCGAAGGAGGGGTAGCGATCCAGATGATCCTCGGTGATATTGAGGAGCACGGCGACCTGCGGGTGAAAGGTCTCCATGATGTCCAACTGGAAGCTGCTCACCTCCACCACGGCGAGCTCGGGCATGTCGGCCTCATCGAGAAGGCTGATGAGGGGGTTGCCGATGTTCCCGCCCACGAAGACGGGCCGGCCGCTCCGCTTGAGCATGTCGCCGATGAGCGTTGTGGTCGTGGTCTTGCCGTTGGTGCCGGTGACCGCCACCATGGGGAGGGAGAGCTGTCGGCACGCGAGTTCGAACTCCCCGGTGACAGGTACTCCCCGAGCGCGGGCCGCAACCAGTTGAGGGAGATCGAGGGGCACGCCGGGGCTAAGGACAATGAGGTCGGCACCGGTGAAGAGCTCCTGCGGGTGGCCGCCGAGGGCGATGGCACATCCGAGGCGGCGTGCCTGCTCCACCGCGACGCCAAGCTCCGCCTCCGGGAGTCGATCGGTGATGGTGACCAGGGCGCCCCGCCGGCGAAGGAAGGATGCAGCAGCGAGGCCGCTCCGGGCCAGGCCGACCACCAGCACCCTCTTGTCTTCTAACCTCTCCATCAACCGGTATCCTTCACTGCCTGGAGAAGGGCTTCCACCACCTTCTCCATCCGCATGCCCCGCGATCCCTTGACCAGCACCCACGCACCGGGAGTGATGAGAGCCTGGACCTTCCGGGCAATCTCCCCGTGGTCGCTCCCCTGGATGAGACGCTCGGATGGCATCCCGCCCTCGGTCGCCCCGCCCAGGAGGTGGTGCGCTTGCTTCCCCATGGCCAGGAGGTAGTCGACTCCCTCCCGGGCTGCAACCCGGCCTACTTCCCGGTGAAGCTCGGAGCTGCGCTCGCCGAGTTCCAGCATGTCGCCGAGGACCGCCACGGCCCGCCCTCCGGCCTTCAAGACCCTCAGGGTTTGAAGGGCCGCGGTCATGGAGCCGGGGTTGGCGTTGTAGGTGTCGTTGATGAGATGGGCACGACCGGCAAGGGCCAGGATCTCCATGCGCTTGTCAAAGGGCCGGAAGGAGGCGAGACCCTCGGCGATGTCAATCGGGTCGATCTTCAATGCCCAGGCGACGGCAGCGGCGGCAACGGCGTTCGCCAGGTGGTGCCTCCCGGCAACGTGGATGCGGATCTCCCGCGTCCCATCCCCCAGGCGGAGGATAAAGCGAGTGCTCTCATGGTCCATGCCGAGTATCCGGGTGAGAGTCACATCGGCGGCGGGATCAACAGTGGAGAACCCCACTTGCCGTCCCCGAAACGAGTTGGCAAGCTGGGCCACCCGGGAATCGTCCCGGTTGACCACGATGGTTGCCCGGCTCGATAGCCCGGAGAAGAGTTCACCCTTGGCCGCCTGGATGCCTTCGATGGAGCCGAGCCCCTCCAGGTGGGCGGGCTGGATGTTGGTGATCAGGCCCACGTCGGGAGCGGCGATCTGGGTGAGACGGGCGATCTCGCCGGGGTGATTCATCCCCATCTCCACGACCGCCGCCTCGTGGCCCCTTGCAAGCTCGAGCAGGGTCAGGGGGAGCCCCACCAGGTTGTTGAGGTTCGCCTGGTTCTTGAGGATCGGGCAGTGTCTGGCCATGATAGCGGCGACCATCTCCTTGGTCGTGGTCTTGCCGTTCGAGCCGGTGATGGCTACGAGAGGCACGGGATGAAGCCTCCGCCAGAAGGCGGCGAGGTCGCCGAGAGCGGTCAGGGTGTCCTCAACCATGATCACCGGCACCGAAGGCAGGCTTCCGTCGCTAGCCTCCCACCGCTCCCGTGCCGCCACCACCCCGGCAGCACCCGCCTCGATCACCTGGGTGATAAAATCATGGCCGTCGAAGCGGTCCCCCTTCAGGGCAAGAAAGAGCTCACCGGCGCGAAGATTGCGGCTGTCGGTGCAGATGCCGCTGAACCGACGCAGGTCCTTGACGCCCACGAGCACGCCGCGGGTAGCCTCGAGAGCCCAATCCAGGGTCCACTGGTGCTCACTGCCGCCGGTCATGGCGTTTCTTCTCCTCCAAGGCAGCCGCCGCCACCAGACGATCATCAAAGTCGAGGCGGCGAGGGCCGACGATCTGATAGGTCTCGTGGCCCTTGCCGCCGATATAGACCACATCCCCCGGCTGAGCCCAGGCGACGGCAAGGCGGATGGCCTCCCGTCGATCCACCGCCAGGGTGTAGCAGCGCTCCTCGGGCGGCGGCACGTCCTGAAGGGGCTCGATCCGCTTCAGGCCCAAGGGCCGGACCCCCGTCTCGATATCGGCGACGATAGCCTCGGGCACCTCGCTCCTGGGGTTGTCCGAGGTGATCACCACGACGTCCGCCCGGTGGGCCGCCGCAGCTCCCATGATGGGGCGTTTGCCGCGGTCGCGGTCGCCACCGCAGCCGAAGACACAGATGAGTCGCCGGCCCCCGAGGTCGCGCAGGGCGTCGAGGGCCTTCTCCAGGGCGTCGGGGGTGTGAGCGTAGTCCACGAGGACACGGAGCTCGAGGTCGTTGGGAACAACCTCGAGACGACCGGGGACCTGGGTGAGCGCCTCGATGCCGCCGCGAATGGCATCCAGGGGCAGGCCGAGGCCCACAGCAGCAGCGGTGGCGGCGAGGACGTTGTAGAGATTGAGCCTCCCAAGGAGGGGCGAGTGGAACTCCAGCCCGCCGGCCGGAGTCTCCACCCTGGCGGTGATCCCGGAAAGATCGCAAGTCGCCCCGGTGACCCTGATCTCGAGCCCGGGCGCGAGGCCGTAGCGGAGCAGGGGTTCCGGGACCAGGGAGCAGAGCTTCTTACCCCAGCCGTCGTCGCCGTTGATGAGCGCCACGCCATGGCGTGGTCGCTCCCCACCATCCCCCCTCAAGATCTGGGTGAAGAGCCGCGCCTTCGTGGCGAAGTACTGCTCCATGGTGCCGTGGTAGTCCAGGTGATCCTGAGAGAGATTGGTGAAGAGGCCGGCGGCGAAGCGGGTGCCCTCCACCCGGTGCATGTCGAGGCCGTGGGAGGAAACCTCCATGACCACGTGGGTAACCCCGGCCTGGAGCATCTCACTCAGAGAGCGCTGGAGATCGAGGGACTCCGGGGTCGTCACCGGCGCGGGCGTAACGGCGCCGGGATAACGGATATTCACCGTCCCGATCACTCCGAC
>JAGFXI010000025.1 GCA_017861095.1 Deltaproteobacteria bacterium
CCTGCTGGAGCTGGCTGAGCCTCTCCTCCTGCCGGTTGCTCTTGACGACCGCCTCCTCCACCTGGCCGCCCAGGCGACCGATGTCAAGCTGGATCTGGTCGAGCTGGGCCCCCACGACCGCCTGGTTGTGGCGGACATTCTCCAGCTGGCTCACCTTCTGCTCAAGCCGGGCGAGTTGCGAATCTATGCTCTTCAGGTCTTTATTGGATGAGGCGACCTGCCTCTGGACCATGTCCACATCCTTCTGCCAGGCACAGCCTCCGAGACCAACAAACACGGCAAGGGAAAGGGTGATCAATCCTTGACCCAGTTTCCTCTCCAGCCTCCTCCAGATCATATTCGTATCTCCCCGTCTCTCTCTTCCCCGGGTTGACCTTCTAGCCCGCATTGTGCACGAGACGCCGTAGCGAGATCGCGGAGATGGCTGTGCCACCGAGCAACCGCAGGGGCGCGGACCTGAGGCGTACTTGTTTGGTACGTCGCAAGGGGCGAGACCCGAGGACGCCCGGAAGGACGGCCAGATCCGCGATCGCAGCAGGTGGCTCGTGCACAATGCGGGCTACAACAAGAACGCCGACGTCGGCTCTCCGCGATTGAGCCGAGGTCGGCGCCTGTAAACCGCTCCGACGAGTGTGTCCCGCCATGGCCGGGCACCTCGTCTTTTCGAGTGAAACTACTGGACGATAAAGTCATCCCGTCGACACTTGGCCCAGCAGGCCTCGGTTGACTCCGTGCAAATGAGCTTCTCTTCGCCGTAGGAAATCGTGCTCAGGCGGTTCTCGGCAACACCGGCCTTCACCATGTAGCTCTTGGCGGCGTTGGCGCGGCGGTCACCAAGCGCGAGGTTATACTCGTTGCTCCCGCGTGGGTCGCAGTTGCCCGGGATCAGCACTTTCGCCTGCGGGTACTCCTTCAGGAATGCAATCTTCTTGTCCAGGACCTTGATGGCCTCGGGCTTCAGGTTGTACTTGTCGAAGTCGAAGTAGATGCCCTCGGCCTCGAAAACCTTCTTCGCCTCAGCAAGCTTATCCGGGGCGGGCGGCGCCGGCGGAGCCTTGGGCTCCTCCTTGGCCGCGGGCGCTGGTGCGGCCGGCTCTGCCTTGGCGGGCTCTTGCTGCTCGGTCACAACCTTCTTGGCGCAGGACACTCCCATCACCATCAACAAGACCAGAAGAACGCTTCCCAGGGTCCACACAATGCCTCTCCTCATCTCCTCTTTCACCTCCTCTCGCTGTTCCACGTGGTCTTACCAAAAGAACAAAAAACAACGCAAATCCAGTCCCTCAAAGAGAAAAAAGTGGAGACGATCTCCCGGTCGCCTTCACTGCTCCCTCAACATCTTAGGACCCTATATCCTAAGAGGGGTTCCAAGTCAACCTCGGGGACCATGCCGGCTCCGTATGAGTGCCGCCGAGGCGAAGCCCGAGGGGTCGCTGATCCGACCCGTTGGCCAGCATCACCCAGAGTGTGGTACCACCCTGGCGATCCGACTGGAAGAGGATCATCCGTCCGTCGGGCGACCAGCAGGGGTTTTCGTTGTTGCCGCTCCCGCCGGTGAGTTGTCGGAGGTCATTCCCATTGGGACTGATGAGAAAGATGTTGAACTTGCCCTCATAGAAGCCGCTGAAGGCTATCCGATCCCCACGGGGTGACCAGGCGGGAGAGGTGTTGTAGTCGCCCTCGAAGGTGAGACGGGTGCTCGTGTTGCCGGCGAGATCGAGGATGTAGATCTGCGGTTTGTCGGTCCGGTTGGAGACGTAGGCCAGCTTGCGCCCGTCGGGCGACCATGAGGGCGAGACGGCGATGGCGAAACTCTTCGTCAACTGCTCCAGGATCTGGCCCCGGGTGTCGATAAGATAGAGCTCGGAGTTGCCGCTCACGGAAAGGGTCACGGCCAGCTTCCCGCCTTGGGGATGCCAGGCGGGGCTGATGTTCAGCCCGGGCCGTTGGCTGAGGATCTGGACGCTTTTGGTGAGAAGATTCATGAGGTACAGGTTTGGGTTCTCTCTCTGGCTCGGGTTTCCCTTCTTGTAGCTCACATAGGCTAGGCTTTTCCCGTCCTGACTCCATTCCGGATTCAGATCGATGCTGTTGTCATTCGTAAGCCGACGAGGGCTGAAACCGTCAAAGTCGGCCACGTAGATCTCCTTGTGGCCGGTCCCGTTGCCCACGAAGGCGATGCGAGTGTTGAAGATTCCAGGTTCACCGGTAAGCTGGAGCATCATGTCGTCGGCGAACCTGAGCACGATCTGGCGCACCGCCGTCGCCTCATCGAGGTACGACTTCTTCATGATCTGTGTCTGATTGATAACGTCAAACAGCCTAAAGGTGACTTCCAGCTTTCCGCCCGACACCCGGTAGCTTCCCCGGACCAGCATATCGGCACCAAGAAAACTCCACTCAGCGAACTTGATCTCAGCCAGGTCGGTGCCCATCTGCTGGGCGTCCTGGAGGAACATCTTGGGATTGAGTACCTGAAAGAGGCCGGTGAACGTGAGGGCGCCGCCGAGGCTCTCCGCCAGGTTGTTCGCCAGCGGATATCCGGCAGCGTCGCCGCCCTCGTGGCGAAGGGCTGGAATGGCGATGGGGATCTTGCGCTGCGAGGGGGAGCTGATGTCGATGTAGATGCGGCTCGCAACGGGCAGCGCCTGGAGGATGAAGGCCAGGGTGCCGATAGCAAGAAGAGCCAGCGTCAGCCGGCGGACCGTAAGCAGAGGGCGCTTCATGGCATCACGATCTCTCGTTACCTGGGGCGAAGCGGATGACAATATCCTCCTCCTTGGGGCTGTAAATGTCGGGGAACGGCGGAAAGGGCTTCGATTTCACGATCGCCTTGAGCACCGAGTCGTCAAAATAGGCATCGCCGGACTTCTTCTCGAACCGGATATCCGTGACGGTTCCATCCCGTCGAGTCCGGACTGCAACCACCGCCTCAAGGCCTTTCTTCTCCAGCATCAACCGATCCGGGAGAACCCAGTTACTCTCGATCTTTTCGTAGATCAGGGCCCGGTAGAGCGCCAGGGCCTGGCTGAGTTCGTCTCCCTTCATGCCTCCTATGTTCACCAGGGAGACACCCTTACCGGTGCCCTGTGCCTCACTGGCGGCAACCCCCTGGGGATGGCCGGCCGCGGTCTGCGCCCCCCGCTGCGTCGGTGTCGGCTGCTTGGGCCGCTCGATCTTCGCCAAGGCCTTCGAGAGGAGTTCCTCCTCGCTCTCCTGCTTGCTCGGGACCGCGCCCTCCCTCTTTTTCAGGGAGAGCGCCTCTTCCTTCGCCTGAAAGCGCTGGATGGGAATAGCCTTCTCTCGCGGCGAAGCTGCCTGGAGCTGGCCCTTCGCGGCCACCGTCCCCTTTCCCGACAACCTCCCGGCCGGAAGGCTAACCAGTTCCACATCGTATACCGGGCCGAAGCTTGTCCTGCCGACAAACAACCCTGACCAGGTCACGGCGAGCATCAGGACCGCTCCGTGCAGAAGCAATGACCACCCGAGCGTCCGGCGCCACCACTCCGGCAGCCCGTACATGCGAACCCGTGATCGACCAATACCGTCGGCGATCATGGCACCTCTTGCGGCGGCTCTGTCACCATCCCGATGCGCACAATCCCGCTCCGGCGAACGGCAGCCATCACCTCCACAACAAACCCATAGGGAACGCTCCGGTCCGCTCGGAGGAATACGGCTCGATCAGGTTGGTTCCGGTAAATCGCCTCGAGTTTCTTCACCAGCGAGTCCAGGGTAATCTGGTATTCGTTCATATAGATCTGCTGCTTGGCGGTGATCGTGACAACAAGCCGCTCCTCTTCCGTGCGGATCGGTTGCGTTGTCGTCTTGGGGAGATTCACGTCCACCCCTTGCATCATCATCGGCGCCGTCACCATGAAGATGATGAGTAACACCAGCATCACGTCCACAAAGGGTGTAACGTTGATCTCGGAGAGCAACCTTCGATTCCCGTTGTTCACCTGCATCGGGATTCTTCCCCCCCTGTCGCCAGGTCGGCCTTCACGTGATGTTGTGGACAGTATATCTCATTTTCCCCACGGTATCCCCGGTGGGTGCTAGCTTTCAAACTCTTCATCACCCTCGGGGCGTCCATCCCCCCGGGCGAAGCGTTTGAGGATGTCGCGTTTAACGATATTCAACAGGTCATTGGCGAAGTTGGCCATTTCCGTCTCTAGACCCCGCACCCGGTTCGCATAGTGGTTGTACCCTACTACCGCCGGAATCGCCGCCGCCAGTCCGGCCGCAGTGGCCACCAGGGCCTCCGAGATACCGGGCGCCACCACCGCGAGGGTCGCCGACCCCTTGAGGCCGATACCGTGGAAGGAGGCCATGATACCCCAGACCGTCCCGAAAAGGCCGATGAAGGGGGCGGTATTGCCTGTGGTCGCGAGGAGGGGCAGCGACTTTTCCATCCTCTGCACCTCACCGCTCACAGCGCTCCGCAGCGCCCGTTCGATATTGTCCATCCAGAGCATCTGGACTTCCCCGTCCGTGCTACCGCTCCGCTCACGATCACTGGACTTGGTGAGCCGACCGAGTTCAAGGTAAGCTACCCGGAATATCTCCGCCAGATGGCTCTCCCGTAACTCCTTGGACTCCCGGAACACGGTGCCCAGGCTCTTGCTGTTCCAGAACACATTGAGAAAGCGGGAACTCTCCTTGGTCGCCCGTTTGAAGAGGCGATATTTCATGAAGATAATCGTCCAGCAGGCGATGGAGAGCGCGATGAGAAGACCGAGGACAAACTTTACCATCAGCCCGGCATCTAGGATCATTGAGAGGACGCCTAGTTTCCCGCTGAGATCGGCGGCCCAGACGGGTGACGGCCCTGAAAGCCATATCCATTCCATACAGTTTTGGTCTCTCCTTTCCGTGGCTCAGAGTGAGGTGGGGTTGCGGTCCCGCGACCCCTTTTCCTCCTTGAATACCAGGAGAGGTCCTGGTAAATTTCGTTTCATTTCAAGGCCTTCAAAATCCAGGGCGCAAGCTATCACCGCCCCGCAGCACTGTCAAGGGAATTTCGGCGGCGGCTGGTGGCGCGGACGGGAAGAAGATGAGCAGATTGTCGAAGGCGCTGGGTGTCGGACTTGGGTACCTTGCTGCCGGCCCCATCGGGGCGGTGATCGGCTATTTCGTGGGCGAGGGCATCGGCCCTCGGGAGGATGAGCAGCTCCTTGTTGCGATCCTTCTGGGTCTGACGACGACGGTGCTGCGAGTTCAAGGGGTGCCGCCGCCCGGCGACCGCCGGCGCTCAGCCCGTTTCATCTCTAGACTCCTTCGCTGTGACGCCCACGACGAGCATCTGCTCCACCAACTCCTCGAACAATTCCTTCCTCTTGACTTACATGTAGAGGCTATGGCGCGTAGCTTCTCCCGGGGTACCGACCGCCCCATGCGACGGCAGCTCCTGGAAGTCCTGGCTACGGTCTGCCGTTTGCAGGGGCCGGCCGTAGAGGAGCACTTGGACCTCCTTACCAGGGTCACGGCGGCCCTCGACCTTCCCGAGGAAGATTGGGAAGCGATCAAGGCGACCGTCCTCGCCCCCTCGCCCATCTTGAGTCTCGAGTCCTGCTTTGCCCTCCTTGAGCTTATCCCCGACGCGCCCCTTGCGGAGGTGAAGCGAGCCTACCGAAGGCTGGCAAAGCGCTATCACCCGGACCGTGCGGCTTCGGCGCCACCTCATGAATTTCGCGGCAACATCGAGCGCATGCTCTTGATCACCGCGGCCTATCAAACCATCCGAGAAAACCTAAGCTGATCATTGGTTTTATGGCGATGGACCCGGTCAGTTCGGCAGCCTGGATAGCTTATACGAACTGGCTTCGAACCTCCTGGGAGAACGCTAAGCGGTACAGCTGCACCGAGGAGAGCGAATCCAGCTCTTCGGTGGCCTCGAAGAGAGAGGTGTTTTCCTCGTTCATGATCGTCTTTGGGTTGGTGAGAATGTAATCGATATGGTTGAGCCCAAGGTCGCTGGCAAACAGGTAACGGGCCACCCGTGTAGCCTTGATATTGAAATACACCGCCGCCGTCTGGGAGAAGAAGTTGTTGATCTCAAACAATGCCTCGAAAGGACCTGCGGAGAGATGGACACAGTTGTTGCTCACAATGACGTCGTGAAAGCCAACTTAAATCTATCGAGAAATTCGTGGCCTCCTAAGATTCGTACATTTTGATCAACGCCGAGCCGGCGAAACATCTCCGCACGATCTTCAACCGATAGTTCCTTTCCCGCTGCTTTCGACATTCGGTTAATGTATCCGTAATGATTGTCCATGATCCTTTTTGATCTAAGACTCTCTCCCGATAAGATGATTACTCCGCTGACCTGTACGGCATAACTTTCAAAGGTGCGGAGAACGAGATTGATTATGGCGAGAGGCATTGTCTTCCGGGTGAACATGAAGACTTCCGGCTTGAAAAAGAATATCATTTGATTCTGTTTTTCACCGCCGAAGTCGAAATTGCGGACAGCAGTCTGGTCGCCTGGCGAAAAGACCGCCTCGACAATTTCATCTGCCAGCTTGCCCATTCCTCCTGCTCCTCCCTCGGCCACTAGCCACGAATGCTTACGACAACGGTCACAAAAAGCTCTGCACCCATCATGCCAGTCGCCCGATACCCACGGGGCTTCACCTCTCTTGTATCATAGAGCCACAGAGGTAAAAAAAAGAATTTGGGGGCCTCAGGTCTCGCGACGACTCTTACGGAGGGCAACCAGGCTCCCCCAGTGGTTGCCGGAGAGAGTCTCCCCGGTTATCCTTCTGCCCATTAACAGGGATCGGGAATCCAGGTTCTTGTCGGAAGGGCACAGGTCCCTCTAGCCCGCATTGTGCGCGAGACGCCGTCGCGAGATCGTGGAGATGGTCGTGCCACCGGGCAACCACAGGGGCTCGGACTTGAGGCGTACTTGTTCAGTACGTCGCAAGGTTCGAGACCGGAGGACGCCCGGAAGGACGACCAGATCCGCGGTCGCAGCAGGTGGCTCGTACACAATGCGGGCTAAGGAAAAGTTCGGCGTTGACTTCCGAGGGGCGTCTTTGGTAGCGTTCTTCGGTCAGCCTCTTTCGCCTGGCCACCGCATCTGGATCGACCTGATCGAAGCGAGGAGATTTCCATGAGCGACGCAGATGAGGATAAGGGTACCACCGGAATCGGCACCTACTTCGCCCACCTCGAGGACGGTGAGCTGGTTCTCGAGCCGTATTGCGGCTGCGGGAACCAGCTCGATGAGACGTACTTCTGCGATGCTTGCAAGCGGCACTGCCATCCCGCCGACATCCTCTGTGAAGACCAGGCCACCTTAACGATGGTGGACCGGTACATCCGCACCAGTGTGAAGTTCCGTAAATTCAGGGCCATGCTGGGGAAGAGGAAGACCATCGGCTCTTGAGGTCGATCCAGCATTCCCCCCCCTCAGTGTGGCCGTCGGCATGACATCAGGCAAAGGAATTTCTCATGAAGGAAACGAGGGAACCACTCCAGCCCAGGGACACCTTCTCCTTCAGCTGCCACGCCGGGCTTTCCTGTTTCACCTCCTGCTGCCGGGACGTGAATATCCTTCTCTCTCCGTACGACATCATTCGCATGAAACGTCGGCTCGGTCTCTCCAGCACGGAATTCCTGGCGCGCTTTACCAAGACCCTCGTTGCCCCGAAGACCGCCTTCCTGGCGGTTCAGCTCAAGATGGACGAGGAGAGCGGACGCCGCTGCTATTTTGTGGGTTCGGGCGGCTGTTCAATCTACGAGGACCGTCCCTGGTCCTGCCGCATGTACCCCCTCGATGTAGACGGCGATTGCGGCCAGTACCGGCTCATCGTCGACCGCTCCCGCTGCCACGGCCTGGACGTCCGGGAGGGCACGAACCTAGCCCAGTGGTTTCGCGACCAGGGGCTCGGGCCGTACACCGCCGAGAGCGAGCGGTTCGCGGCGGTAACCGGCGACGACAACCTCACCGCGTGGAGGGTCAGCCATCCCCAGGGTGCCCACATTTTCCACCTCGCCTGTTACGATCTGGATCGCTTTCGGGAACTCGTCTTCAGAGAGGCCCTCTATGACATGATCGAGGCGGGCGGCATCAACCTCGACGAACTCCGAGGTGATGACCTGGCGCTCCTCGCCTTTGCGTACGCCTGGTTGAGGGCGTTGGCCGTGGGCATTTAAGGCCTGAAAGAAACTCAGCCATGGACCATACTTTTTGCACGTCACCACACCCGGGGTCGGAATGCGTGGCGCCCTTGACTGGTGGGACGTTTCGTTTCGCCTGCCATCCGGGTGTTTCCTGTTTCACGAACTGCTGTGCCGATCTAAGTCTCATCCTCACACCCTACGATGTCCTGCGCCTAAAGACAGCCATGGGGATACCATCCGGGCAGTTTCTTGAGCGCCACACCGGTGATGATATGCGCTACAACTCGGGACTTCCTGTCGTGAGCCTCAAGATGGGGGATGACCCCAAACAAAAATGCCCCTTTCTCTCGCCGGCCGGCTGTTCCGTGTACGCCGATAGGCCGGGGGCATGCCGGCTCTACCCGGTGGGTCGGGCTGCGAGGTACGCCGGACGCACGCTCCAGGAAGAGTACTTTCTCGTGAAGGAGTCCCACTGTCTCGGGTTTGGCGAGGCGCAAGAGTGGACCGTCCAGGAGTGGCTGGCCGATCAAGGCCTGGAGGCCTACGATGCGATGAACGCCCTCTGGATGGGAATCAACCGCGATGTGGCGAGCGGGCAGTCGCTGTCGCCCGTGACCGGTGACAAGCTGAAGATGTACTTCATGGCCTGTTACAACCTGGATCAGTTCCAACGATTCGTTTTCGAGAGCCGCCTTCTCCAGATGTTTCGCATCGACAACGACACCCTGACCCGGATCAGGGCCAGCCAGATGGAGCTCCTAAGATTTGCCTTTGCCTGGGTGGAGTTCTCGGTATTCGGCAAGAAGACCATGCAGGTCAAACCATCCGTGCTGAAGGCACAAGAAAGGGCGCAGGGCCGGAGATAGGACTCAGTGCCCCCTTCGTCGTCCGCCTAGTCCACGATTCCGTCCTTCAGATCGTAGGGACTCCAGACAGGAATGGGCTTGCACACCCTGTTCCGGGGGGTGAACTGACACCGATAGGAGGACCTCGACTGCTGGGTTCGCCACATGTAATCCCAGCCATTGATATAGTACGGGCAGTCGTCGTTGAAACAGACGTAGTGATATGGATCCCCCCAGGTGTTCTGGGCGGGTGGCTCCCATTTCAGCATCTCGGAGCCGCAATGAGGGCATTTGGGTCGCTCTTCTCGATCATTCATCAACTCTCTCCTCCTTCACCTTCCCGTGGTTGGTGACCCCTTCAACGGTTCTTCAGGTAGATGTCGCAGAATTCCTGAAGGGTCTCCTTCATAACCCCTTGAGGGTCGGGAACGCTATCTCCGAAGATCTCTGCCACTTTCGTCAAATCAAGCTGGGAGAGATCGGTGCAGAGTCTCTCGTAGTAGGCTTTCTTCTCCTCGGGAAGTTGCGCCACCAGCTTACGCCCGACCATGGTTTCCAGGAGTTGGTACATGCGGTCTATTTCCTGGGCTTGCACCTCCTCGGACAGAGTAACTCCCTTCCTGCGAATGAGTGCCTCACAGAAGGTGAGGATGAACGGGTTTCGCGGTTTCTCCGTACTCATGAAGTGATCCTTTCTAGAAATATGGGTGAGAGCAGGCAGCGCTCGCTTGCATGCAAAACGTCCCAATGATAACAGATCCAGCCCTCCCAGTCACTCCGGACTCATTGACTTTTCGCCACTGTTGAGATAGGGTAACGCGCTCATTTTGGTGGTCAAGGAGCGGCGTACCCGCCTTTCCCCAGGTAAGGGACTCCGGCTGGTTTCACCGGGCTGATCCTTCTGCCGCCGGCATCGCCACGGTTCCCCGCCGTCGCCGGTAGCTCCCCTTTCCAACGGGCACTCGCTTCTGACACTCACGGTCGGAGAAACCACGGTCGCTCCCCCTTTCGCCTCCTGCGTGCTTCAGGGTGGAGAAGGAGTCGAACATGAGTCCAGCCCGCAAGCAGCAATCCTTAAGCAAGGAGGTGCGGGATGCCATCCTCAAGGTCATCGACGGTGGCGATGCGGAGGAAATCGCCCGGAGCATCAAGATGGAACCTGCCCAGCTTCTGGCCATGCGGGATACCTTTGTGGAACACTCCGTGCGCCAGGCCCTCCTCGGGGAGGCAGCAGAAAGAAAGATCGGGCGAAACGAACCATGCCCGTGCGGGTCGGGCAAGAAATACAAGAAGTGCTGCCTGGCCAAGCATGAGAAGGCCAGAGGCTTCCTGAGGGAAACCCGGGCGCAAGACATCCAGCAGACGGACAAGGAGGAGCGCCTCCCCCCTTACGTGGCGACGGGGTTTGACCTCCTCGCTGCCGAGAAATATGAGGAGGCCTCCGCCTATGCCGCAGAGCTCCTCGAGACCCACCCCGAGGATGACCGTGTTCACGATACCCTGGTGACAGCGCTCCTTGCCTCAGGCAGGTACGACGATGCCACTGCGATTTCCCGCACCCGTTGGCAAGTGGCGAGGGAGGAGAAGGTCTTCTACCTCGCCCATGGATACCATCGGCGTCAGCCCCAGGGCGAGGAAGCTTCGCCGCCGCACTTCTATGCCCCGGAAACATGGCTGGAGAAGTACTGGATTGCCGTCAAGGCCAAGGAGTATCGGGCTCTCCTCCCGGAGCCGCGGGACCCTGGTCTCGACGAGCTGGTAACCACGCTGCTTGCCGTAAATGATCGGGAGCGGTTTCCGGACCAGAAAGAGAAAGGGCTGGAGGAGCGCCGAAAGGCACTGGAACCGACTCTGGATGAGCTCAAGAACGCCGGGGCCGCCGCCATACCTTACCTCCTTCAAGTGGTCTGGCGGTACTCCTGGGCAACCCTGTTCATCCCCGAGCTCCTGGCTCACTTTGGTACCGAGCTCGCCACCCGGAGTCTCATAGACATCTCCATGTTCGGCTACCACTTCGTCTCCGAGTCATGCCTGAAACACCTCGAGGCTCTCGGCTCCAAGGTGGTGCTTCCCATTCGGGAGGCGCTCCGGCGAGACCCCGAGTTCGACCCCATCAAGGTGGGCCTGATCGCGATGGTGGCTAACGTACAGGCGCCGGAGGTGGATCGGATCCTCGAGGATCTCCTCGATCATGACGAGCCGGTCGTGGTGGATTGGGCCGGCCTCGGCCTGGGCAAGCGAAAACGGATAGATCTTCTCGAGAGATTGGAGAAGGCGGCGGCACGAATCGGCAAGGCACCACGTCTTACCTGGGCCATTGATCACTTGAAGAAGCTATAAGAAAGCAGCCTACTCCTCATGCCCGAGGAGCTGCATGCGAAAGCGCGCTGCCTCCTCACGCTGCCGATCCAGTTCCTGCCACTCGCACCGGAGCGCCTCCAGACGCTGCTTCCGCTCACGGAGCCGTTCGGAACCCTCTCCGTTAACGCGCGCCTCCAGTTCCCGAATCTCCTGTTTCACCTCGGATACTTGGGCCTTCACTTCTCGCATCCGCGCGAGGACCGCCTCCTCGTCGCGGGTGAGGGGCACGAATTCTCCGGAGCACCGATCCGTGGCAAAGAACTGCTGGCAGGAAGGGCAGGATTCTTCTGTCTCTAAATCGGCAGACCCATCGTCTTGTCTGATCTCACTCTCCATGTGAATTTCTCCTTGCATTCTCAAGTGCCCTAACTATAGGCACTCCCTTTCCCCGGTGCAAACAACAAAAAAGACCCGGCCCCAAGGGACCGGGTCTTCGGCGCTGCTTCGGGTTGAAGGTACGGGCCAGTTAGGCCTGCTTCTCCGCCGCGGCGGGGACCGGTGTCGGTGCGGGCCGCACGCCGAACGGCCTGCCGACGTAGGCGGCATAGCCCATGGCCGCGGTGCGGTAGAAGAGATGAGCCAGCTTACTGTAGGGCAGGTAGGCGATGATGTAGAACACCGCCACCAGGTGAACAAAGTAGACCGGGTAGGCAATTCCTGCGACTCCGGCCAGACGGAGGAACCAGGCCGAGATCCCTGTCACCGCCGTCACCAGGATCGCCACGATCAGGGACCAGTCGAGGTAGGTGATCTTGCTCTCGACCGCCTTCTTCTTCATGCGGTTGTTGATCACCATGATGATCCCTATGAGCAGGCTGAAGGCCGAGACGAAGGCGAGCGCCTTCACCGGATTGGTGACGGAGTACGGCGTCTGGATGCCGAAGCCGTAGAGCCCGACAAAGACGATGTTGGTCACGATGAAGAGCCCCACGAACCCGAAGAAGACCAGGAGGTGAGCGATGTAACGGTCCTTGTTGGTGGTGCACTCCTGGAATTTCTTGTGAAAGAGGATCGTCGGGATCACCGTGATCAGGCTCTGAGCGTATTTCTTCCAGTCGAGAGGCAGGTCCTCGGCGTAGCCTTCCCGGATGGCGTTGTCGTGGGCCCCCAGGAGGAAGCTCTTGATGCCGAAGCCGAGGGACACCAGGGCCAGGACGGTCATGGATAGGAAGATTCCGTCAACCAAGGGGATGGGGAAAAACTTGGAGTAGACCACCTCGCCCTCGGGGATGTGGAGGTGGCCGGTGAGCGCCAGGATTGCCAGCATGAGGAGCACCGGGATCGCCAGCATCACCGGGAAGTACTTCGCCTCGCCGACGATTTTTCCCATGAAACCGAAGAGGGCAAAATGCTTGAAGCTCGCGGCCCGGATGGCCCGCAACGCATCACCCGGCCGGGCTCCCCTCGGGCAGTAGGTGGAGCAGTCGTTGCAGTAGTGACAGAGCCACACGTCCACGTCGTTCACGAGACGATCCTTGAGACCCCACTGGGCATAGATCATCTCTTTCCGCGGGTAGGGCTTCTGATCAGGGGACAGGGGGCAGACCACCGAGCAGGTGGCACACTGAAAGCATTTCTTCAAGGTATCGCCGCCGGCCTTCTGGATCTCCCGCACGAACTCGAGGTCCGGCTCTACCAGGGTCGCGGCCTTGCTCACCGCAGATCTCTCTGCC
>JAGFXI010000174.1 GCA_017861095.1 Deltaproteobacteria bacterium
CACCCAGGGCTGACCCGCGTTCGCTCTACAAGCGCTAGTAGAATGTCCCGCGCTGCAGCGAACTTGTCGGGCGCGAACTTCATCCGGAGGCTCGCATGGATCATCGCTCTACTCTTTTCTTCTATCGGGTTCTAAGGCCGAAGTGAAGAGTCGTCGCAGACCTTCCCGCCGTGGAGATGCCGCTCTGCTTTATCCTTCAGAGCGGAAACGCCAACGCGGACTTGATGCCGTAGTGGCGCCAGACCTCCTGATCGCGGGCTGCCTCCGCCGGTGCCTCCTCTGTGGAAACGGCAATGACCTTGCCGGCCGTCAGTTGCTGCAGGCACCAGGGAAAATACTCGTGTGCATACATTCGCTCGGGAGGAGGCGGGCCTCCCAGGGGTCGATAGAGGTGGGTGAGCGTGAGGAAACGCGGGGTCTCGACAGACCACTGCCAAAGCACAGCCAAATCCAGCGCGAGGCATTCACAGACGCGGCGCTGGGCGTCTTCAATCTCGCTGTCTATCTGGTCGGCGGGCAGGTTGACAAAGCGCGCCGAGATATCCGCCAGCAGCGTCTCGAACCGTAGACGCTCTTCGAGTTCTTTCAAGAGATCTGCTTCGGATTGCGCCATCGCCTCACCCTGCAACGCCGGCCAGGTCGGACCATTGCACGGCCGCCCTCCACCACCGGTGATAAATCGCCACCATGGCCAACACTGGCGGTATTTCGGAGAGGAAGTATATCACTCGACCCACAGCATGAACCAGAGATTTCAGCAGCCAAACCATACCTACCGTGATCGATGGCGATTCGCCCCCCGCTTATATTCCCTCATCCGAATCTAAGTTCGGTCTTAGCCCTCGTGCCGCCGCTTGGTCGGCGAGCACCAGTGCCGGGTCCCGGTAGATCCGCCCAGCCGGAATGGACGCGTCCCCCTCGCACAGGCGGGCGAGCATTCCCGCCTTCTCGCTTCCGGTCACCAGCCACATGATCCGCCGCGAGCGGTTGAGGATCGAATAGGTCAGAGTCATCCGGCGCCTCCCCTGATATGCCCCGGTCAGGGCGACGTCCGTGTCGGTAACGTGGAGGACCGGGTCTCCGGGGACCAGGGAGGCGGTGTGGCCGTCGGGGCCGAGGCCCAGGTGGACAAGATCGAGCACCGGCGGGGAGCCGGCGATCTCCCTGAGGGTGAGGGCATAGCGCGTCGCGGCTGCCGCGAGGTCCCTTTCCTCCACCGGCATGGCGTGGATCTGCTCGGGGTGTAGCGGGGCGTACTCGAGGAGGCTTTCGCGGATGTGGGTGAGGTTTCGGTCCGGGTGTCCGGCGGGGGCCACGCGCTCGTCCACCTGCACCACGTGCAGGCGATCCCACGGGACGTCTTCGCCTGCCAGGGCGCGGAGCATGCGCCAGGGAGTGCGGCCGCCGCTCACGGCCAAGACGAACCGGCCGCGTTCGGCGACCGCCGACCGAGCCTCTGCGGCGATGATCGCGGCACCCTCTCGGGCGACCGCATCGGGGTCGGCGAGGATCTTCATCTTCATTGGGCTTATCCCGTCAGCGTCGGGTCTTCTCGGCTGGCTTCTCCAGATGCCCGCCGAACTGGAAGCGCATGGCGGAGAGGAGCTTGTCCGCAAAGTCTGCCTCGCCGCGGGAGCTGAAGCGCTGGTATAGCGCCGTAGTGAGGACCGGCGCCGGCACCGCCTCGTCGACGGCGGCCTTGATCGTCCAGCGCCCCTCGCCCGAATCCGACACTCGCCCAGAGAACCCTGAGAGATCCGGGTCCGTGAGCAGGGCGCTCGCCGTCAGGTCGGCCGCGCCGCCAGACCTCGGCGATGTCTCGCAGGTTGAGGTCGTACTGGTACTCTCCGGGGTTGCGGAGCGGGGTCGTCTCCGCATCGACGGTCTGCTGATAGTTACCGACATTGGCATGGTGGAGGATGTTGAAGCCCTCGGCGTAGGCCGCCATGATGCCGTACTCGATCCCGTTGTGCACCATCTTGACAAAGTGGCCGGCGCCGCTTGGCCCGCAATAGAGATAGCCGTGCTCAGCGGTGCCGCCCAACTTCTCCCGCCCCGGCAGGCGAGACGCTGCGTCCAGCCCGGGCGCTAGCGCGGCGAAGACGGGATCGAGGTACTTGACCACCGCCTCCTCGCCCCCGATCATCAAGCAGTATCCTCGCTCCAATCCCCAAACGCCGCCGCTGGTTCCGCAATCGACGTAGTGGATCCCCGTGGGAGCAAGCTCCTTCGCTCGGCGGATGTCATCAATGTAATAAGAATTGCCGCCGTCGATGAGGATATCCCCCTTCTGCACCATCCCGGCGAGCTCGCCGAGCGTGTTGTCGACCGAAGCTGCAGGCACCATCAGCCAGACCACGCGCGGGGGCTTGAGTCTTGCCGCCATCTCGGCGAGCGAGGAGGCGGCAACCGCGCCGGTCTCCTTCGCGAAGGTCTCCCGCGTCTTCGCCGTGGCGGAATATACGATGACCTCGTGCCCTGCGGCCATCAAGCGGCGCACCATGTTTCCCCCCATCCTTCCAAGACCAATCATCGCGAGTTGCATAGTCGGCTCCTCTTTACAGAAAAGGTTTCGCCAAGGATGGTTCAAAGTTGTATGATATCTTCTTTTCGAGGCCTTGGCTCATTGACAGTCAGCGTCCAGCAGGGAAGAGGTTGACACGTATATTCCTGTGATATACGCTGAGCACTATGGAGGGCCAGTTTGACAGGTTTACGGGGTTCGAGTGGGATAAGGGGAACAGGGGCAAGAACCCCGTGAAGCACAACGTCCAGGACTGGGAATGCGAGCAGGTATTTTTCAACAAACCCCTCCTCGTTCTCTCCGATCTCAAACACTCGAGCGAGGAAAAGCGATGGGCCGCTTTCGGCAGAACAGATGGGGGCCGCTTCCTGGCGGTGGTGTTCACGAACAGAGGTAACCTCCTCAGAGTCATTTCCGCAAGGGATATGAACCGGAGGGAGAAGGAATTCTATGAGGAAAAAGGCTCGGAGGCTCCCGAAATTCAAGAATGAGGATGACGAGCGTGAATTCTGGGCCGGTCATTCCCCTCTGGACTATTTTGACGTTGAAAAGGTCAAGAGAGGGTCATTTCCCAATCTGAAGCCATCGGTAAAACCTATCTCGATCCGTCTGCCTGAGGGCATGCTGGCCGAACTCAAGACGCTGGCAAACAAGAAAGACGTGCCCTACCAGAGTCTGGCAAAAATCTACCTCGCCCGACAAATCGCCCTGGAGCGCGAATCCTTGCGTGCTGCTCCAAAGAAACGGAGGAGGAGCAGCGAGGCCCGTTGAGCAAGTAGGGGCTCTGGGAGAGGGTGGCGAAGGAGACCTGGACGAAAGCGCCTCACTTCTTCACCAGCATCGCCGCGACCTCTTCTATGACGAGGACCCCGTCGTGGTTGTTGTCCGCCTGGATAAAGTCCACGTCGAGCGCGTAGAGGAACTCGAACAGTGAGAGCTTACCATCTCCATCGCTATCGGCGGCCTTGAAGCGCTGGGGATCAGCATCCACGACAACCGCGTGGATCTCCTCCCAGCTAAGCTTCCCGTCCTTGTCGGTATCGGCGAAGAAGAACACCTCGGTCATCCGCTGGTTGAACTCCTGCAGATCGATGCGGCCGTCATGGTTCTTGTCGGCTGTGGCCATGACCTCTTCCCTGGTCATCTGCTCCGCGGCCACGCTAAAGCCGGCAGTGAATGCGACGACGGCGGCGATCACCAGAACAACGAGCACGATTTGTCTCATGGGAAATTTCCTTTCCTTCTCTCGGAGCGGTTCAGCTCGTGATCTTCCAACTGCCGTCCGGCATGCGGCATGCGGTTCCATAGGCCGTTTGCTTTTCACCGCCGACGGTGATGACCTGCTGGTACTCCCGGCAGTACTGACCACTGGGCTCCTGGTACGTCTTCACCGGCGTGACCGAGCCGGAGTTGCCGGTGTTCGGATTGCGCCAGGGGATACTGCTGCCCGATGGCGTCGTCTCTAGGGCCTTCATGGTCGCCTGCTGCTGCAGCTCCTTGTCGCGCTGGTCGAGGTAGGTCCCCACGGCGCCGCCGACGAGGCCGCCAAGGAGGGCGCCGCCGATAATCCCCGCCGGGCTCTTGGTGATTGCCGCGGCGATCAGGCCACCGGCGGCGGCACCACCGAGTCCGCCGACGATGGCCTTCTTGTCCTCCTGCCACGTTTGTTGAAGGGATGACGAACTCGCACAGCTCATCGCCAGGAAGGCGATGAGCACAGCAACTGCCGCGCTCCTCTTGCGCACAATGTCCATGATCGTTCCTTTCTGTATCGGTGGTTCACCCCTTGTGTCCTTCTCGCCCTGGATTTTCCATGAGCAACGAAGACTGATCGCACGCGAGCTTGGTCGGGATTTGAAACGATAACATGAAAGGTAGGCTGTCGCCTATTGGACCTTGGTCCAATTCTGCGGCGGAAATTTCCTTACTTGAGCTCGACAGCCTTCTTTCGTTTGAGCAGGACCATGGCTACCCCCGCAATCAATGCGGGAATCAGGAACACCCAGAAAAATGTCTCCAGGAACGCAGCAGCCACCACCGTGAGGAACAGAACGGCCCCGAGGACGCAGAAGCGCCAGCTGAAGTGGACCCCGGCGAGAAAGGTCCCCAGGGCGACGGTGAGGAGGGTTACGAGCCCTGCGGCTTCCTTGTTCATCCGGCCGGTGATTTGAAGGAGATATACGAGGTACACCGCCAGCGCTGAAGCCAGCCAGTGAAACGCCTGAACGCGAAGGATCTTCGCAGGGTTCTCGCCTTCGGCCCGGGCACGGGACCAGCCCGCGTAGATGCTGGCGCCGGCAAAGACGGGCACCATGACAAGCCAGTAGCGCAGGCCGTAGTAGCGGTCGAAGTCCGTTAAGGCGATCCCGATGATCGCCAGGATGGTGAGCCCGATCAGGATCAGCTCGTCCTGCCGAGGGTGAGAAACGGCGTGCGATTGAGGTTCAGCCATGGCAAATCTCCATCACATGCAGCTTGCAGCGAGTTTGACGAACTTCGAGACTCAGTGTCTCGCGTGCCGGGCTCCCTCATTGATCGGGGAGAGCCAGATCGCCCCTATTGACTCACACTCATGACGCCATTGTCAATGACGACAGAGTCATCGGGCTGGGCGGTGAGTCTCTGTCCGGTCTGGAGCAGTATGACTTGACATGTGTAATCACTGAGATTGACCGTCGCCCCATCCAGGACTGTTGCACGATAGACCTGTCCGTCAACTATCACTTCAACCACATAGCTTTGCCCGTCGTTATTCGTTAATGTGGCAGCATAAAGAGGTGCTTGAGAGACAAGAAGGCAACCGATCAGCAGAACGAGATACACGACTTTCATGGATTCAACCTCCCGGTGGGCGGTGCCCACGCTCCGTAAGGACCGAAAGAGATCATTCTGGTGGGCGGTGCCCACCCTACATAATAATCGAGGGGATCATTGTCCCTGCATGGATCCTTGGACCTTCTCTTGCGCCCTTCGGTAATCGTCGAGGCTTATGGTAACCGGATTTCCAACCCGGTCGAGATCTTCAAATTTTATCTGGTTTCCGTTCGTGTCGTAGTAAATGACCCGTTTATATACACCAATGGTGCCGATGATGCTTGTTGGGCGCACGTAGAATTCTCTCTTTTTCAAGTTACCGTTCTTATCAAGGTAATCAGCTGTCTGGTAGAACCCGGCTGTATCGGAATGGCTATCGGTAGAGTAGACCTCGCCGATATTCTGCTTTCCCCAATAGTATGTTACCCTCGTCTCCCAGCCTTCTCTTTCTGCAACATCTTGGGTTGCGTGGACTTCGACTCGAACGATTTGGCCCTTGCTATCGTACGATGTGATCTTCTCGCTCATGCCGTCCTTGAATTCGCGGTCTTCTTCGGAGTAGGCGACGAACTCAGTCTTCCCACCGTATTCGTTGCCGGTCATCGTGCGCACGTTCGGCTTGGCGAAAGCCACCGCGACGGCGCTCAAGACTGCTGCAAGGGTGAAGAGAGTGACTTTGTTCATGCTGATACCCTTTCCTTGAAAAAGGCCGCTGGATTATCCACGAATCACCTGTCCGGGAGACGGCAATGAAGGCGACGGCGCCGATAACCTCGTTACGAGGGAAGGCGGCGGCCACGGGGCCATCGATCCCGATCCCGTTTTGCACGAGGATGATCGCCGTCTCGGGGCCGACGGCATCCCTGATGATCTCCACCGGGTCGACGCCGGGCAAGACCTTGAGGGCGACCAGAATGTAATCCGGTGGCGGCCCGTACTCAGCCGCCCGGCGGATGACCTTTTCCGGCGTGAACTGGAAATCTCCCCAGACACGCTTCACCATAATGCCCTGGCTTCGAACGGTCTCGTAATCCGAGCGGCAGAGCGTCGCTACCCTGGCCCTTGCCAGGGCGAGCCTGCCGCCGTAAAAACCGCCGACTGCACCAGTCCCGACAATGAGAACCTTTGGTGCCCCCTGGCATCCTGATTTCGTGCTTTCTCCGAACCCTTATGCAAGTTCGGCCCCTCTCGCGGAATTCTACGCCTACCACCCTCAGCACCAGAAGAAGGAAGTCAAGCCGAGTTGCCATGCTCCGGATTGATCCTCTATTTTAAAGAATCGCTCAATCTAGGCAAAGGTAATTTCGAACTCGGAATATGCAAGCCCGTGGGACCGATGCTCAGGTTTACTCTTACCCTCGCACGCGAATCGTGCTTTAATAGTCCATCGAAGCCGTGTACGGGATGACTCCCGTCTACCATCACCGTGATGTTCAAGCAGTCCGCGGGGAGGGTCGGTGTCCGGCGCCCTCCGCGCCCTGAGTTTTCACTCTGAGGAGAAGATGAACGAGACTCATGTTGTCAAGATCGCCAGCGAACTGAACGTGAATCCGGAGGGGGTGAAGGCCACGGCAGCCCTTCTGGA
>JAGFXI010000175.1 GCA_017861095.1 Deltaproteobacteria bacterium
CTCGCCCAGAATGGTCACAGCTGGGTGATGCCCACCTTCCTGCAATGTCAAGAAGAGATGGGGGTGTGCCGCATCGCCATAGGTCTCGAGGAATGACGGTCGGGTACAGGAAGTGGCCACTGACTCACTCTGGACCGGGCCCCGGAGAACGGGGCGCACAAAGGAGCAACACCATGGAGAGACTGAGCAAGGTCGCCACCCTGGGAACCCTGTTCGATGTCGTCTTTTCGGAGGCCATGGAGACTCTCGTTGCCGCTTTCGAGGAGCGGTGCCGCGATGCAAGACCAGGGGTCACCATCAACCACGAGAAGGGAGGCTGACGATGACTGCGGAGCAGCTATCTTCGGGACAACCCGCTATTGCGGGAGCCCCTGAAGCTGGAGCAGATAAAGCCGCGTCTTCTCGGTCACTGGGGAACGACCCCGGGCCTTAACTTCGTCTACGTCCATCTGAACCGAGTCATCAAGAAATACGACCTGAATATGATCTACGTGACCGGGCCCGGCCACGGCGGGCCCGGGCTGGTGGCGAACACCTACCTTGAGGGGACCTACAGCGAGTTCTACCCGAACATCTCGCGGAACACCGAGGGAATGAAGCGGCTGTTCACCCAGTTTTCGTACCCCGGCGGCATACCGAGCCACGTTGCTCCAGAGACGCCGGGCTCGATCCACGAGGGAGGCGAGCTCGGTTACGCTCTTCTTCACGGCTACGGGGCGGTGTTCGACAACCCCGACCTCATCGCGTCCTGCATCGTCGGCGACGGCGAGGCGGAGACGGGCCCCCTCGCCGCGAGCTGGCACTCCAACAAGTTCCTAAATCCAGTCCATGACGGCGCCGTCCTCCCGATCCTCCACCTGAACGGCTACAAGATTGCCAACCCCACGGTCCTCGCCCGGGTGGGCCGAGAGGAGCTGACGCACCTACTCATCGGGTACGGCCACAAGCCCTACTTCGTGGAGGGTGACGATCCCGAACCGATGCACCAACTCATGGCAGCAACACTTGACGCGGTGATCGCCGAGATTCTCGCCATTCAAAAGGAGGCGCGGGCGGAGGGGTTTCGGCAGCGCCCCACCTGGCCGATGATCGTGCTGGTTGCCCCGAAAGGGTGGACGGGCCCGAAAGTGGTGGACGGGCTGCCCGTCGAAGGTTCGTTCCGGGCCCACCAGGTCCCGCTTACCGACTTCGCGACGAAGCCAGACCATCTTCGGATGCTGGAAGGATGGATGAAGAGCTACAGGCCGGAGGAGCTCTTCGACGACAACGGTGCGCTTAAGCCGGAGCTGGCGGAATTGTCTTCAAAAGGCGAGCGGCGCATGGGTGCCAATCCCCACGCCAATGGCGGGATACTCTTGCGGGACCTGAAAATGCCGGATTTTCGGGACTATGCGGTAGCCGTGCCGAAGCCGGGGACCATCATCGCCGAGGCCACACGGGTGATGGGGACGTTTCTCCGGGACGTGGTGAAACTCAATGCCCTCAGCCGCAACTTCCGGGTCATGGGCCCGGACGAGACCGATTCCAACCGGCTCGGTGCGCTTTTCGAGGTGACGGATCGGATCTCCACCGCCGAGATCCTGCCGAGCGACCAACACGTCTCGCCGGACGGACGTGTCATGGAGGTGCTGAGCGAGCACATGTGCCAGGGCTGGCTCGAAGGCTATCTCCTCACCGGCCGCCACGGGTTTTTCTCCTGTTACGAGGCCTTCGTTCACATCGTGGACTCCATGTTCAACCAGCACGCCAAGTGGCTCAAGGTGAGCCGGCATATCCCGTGGCGCCGGCAGATCGCGTCACTGAACTACCTCCTGACCTCTCACGTCTGGCGCCAGGACCATAACGGCTTCAGCCACCAGGACCCCGGCTTCATTGACCACGTGGTGAACAAGAAGGCCGAGATCGTCCGGGTCTACCTGCCGCCTGATGCGAACACACTCTTGTCGATTACCGACCACTGCCTCCGGAGCCGCCACTACATCAACGTGATCGTCGCCGGCAAGCAGCCGGCGCTCCAGTATCTGGACATGGATGCCGCGATCAAGCACTGCACTTCGGGCGTGGGGATCTGGGAGTGGGCGAGCAACGATCGCGACGACGAACCCGACGTGGTTATGGGCTGTGCCGGCGACATCCCGACCATGGAGACGCTGGCGGCAGTGGATATCCTCCGGCAGCGCTTTCCCGATCTGAAGGTGCGCGTGATCAACGTGGTGGATCTCATGACGCTCCAGCCCTCGACGGAGCATCCCCACGGGCTTTCCGACCGGGACTTCGACTCCCTCTTCACCACGGACAGGCCGATCGTCTTCGCCTTCCATGGGTACCCCTGGTTGATCCACCGCTTGACTTACCGCAGGACCAACCACAAGAACCTCCATGTCCGTGGCTACAAGGAGGAAGGGACCACGACGACACCCTTCGACATGGTCGTGCTGAACGATCTGGATCGATTCCATCTGGTGATGGACGTCATCGACCGCGTGCCGAAACTCCAGCGTGTCGCCGCCCACGTGAAGCAAGGGATGCGGGAGAAACTGATCGAGCACAAGCAGTACATCCGCACCCACGGCGACGACATGCCCGAGGTGCGGGACTGGCAATGGCCGCATTGAGTACAAGGGAAAGGGATTCCACCTCATGACTTCTCGACAAGCGGTAGCCTTCGGGCAGATTCGTAGCGTGATCGCATGGGGAATAGCGTCGCTGCTTCTTGTCACGCTGGAGGCGTGCCAGGAGAAGACCGCGTACAAGCCGCCGCCTCCCCCTAGGGTCACGGTGGGCACACCTGCGAGGCAGGAGGTGACCGACTATCTCGAGCTCACCGGGAACACCCAGGCCGTCAACACCGTCCAGCTCCGGGCTCGGGTACAAGGGTACCTGGAGAAGGTCTTCTTTCAGGACGGGCAGGTGGTGAAAAAAGGGCAGCCACTTTTCCAGATCGAGCGGGACACGTATGTAGCGAAGCTCAAGCAAGCGGAGGGGCAGATCCTTACCCAGCAGGCGCGGCTCGAGCATGCGAAGACGGAGTTCGCGCGCTTCTCCAGCCTGGTCCAGCAGAGAGCCGCGGCGCAAACGGACGTGGACCAGTGGCGGGATGCGCGGGACTCCGCCGAAGGCGCGCTCCGTGAGGCCAAAGCCGCCCGTGACCTCGCCAGGCTCGACCTGGGTTATACCCTGGTCACCGCTCCCTTTGACGGCAGGATCGACCGGAGATTGGTGGACCCCGGCAACTTGGTGGGTGCCGGTGAAAACACCATCCTGGCGCAGATGAGTCAACTCGATCCCATCTACGTCTATTTCACGGTGAATGACCTCGACCTGCGCCGTCTTTTGAGGGAGACGGTGGGGATTCCCGGACAGACGCAATCCAAAAAGCTGCCCGTCCTTGTCGGTCTCCCCAATGAAGAAGGTTACCCGCATCAGGGTTACCTGGATTTCGCTGCCATCAGCCTTACCACCACGACGGGGACCCTGCTGGTCCGAGGAGTCCTTCCGAATCCGGACGACAAGATCTTGCCGGGACTCTACGCCCGGGTGCGGTTGCCGGTGGAGGAACAATCGGCGGCTCTTCTGGTGCCGCAAAAGGCGGTCGGCTATGACCAGATAGGCTCCTATGTGCTCGTGGTGAACGATAAGAACGTGGTAGAGCGCCGCAACGTCAAGACCGGACCGGTCGTGAATGGGTCGATCGTCATCGAGGAGGGACTCACGGGAAACGAAAGGGTGGTGGTGGAAGGGCTTCTGTACGCCGTTCCCGGACGGGAGGTCACTCCCGAGCCGGAGAAGGCGCCGCTGGCCGGCTCGCCCCAACCCGATCAGCTCGCGAGGGAGACACCATGATCTCCCGGTTCTTTATCGAGCGGCCTATCTTTGCCAATGTCATCGCTATCGTCACGGTGATCATCGGTCTGATCTGTCTTGCAAAACTTCCGGTCGCCCAATATCCGCAGATCATACCGCCGACGATCCAGGTGAGCACCCGGTATCCGGGGGCGAGCGCCGACGTTGTGGCGGCCACGGTGGGAGTGCCCCTCGAGCAGGCGGTCAACGGCGTCGACAATGCTCTCTACATGTCTTCGACGAGCAGCAACGACGGTTCCTACACCCTGACCGTGACCTTTGATGTGGGTACCGATCTCAATACCTCGCTCGCCCTTGTCCAAAACCAGGTGAACAGCGCCCTCGCCCAGCTCCCGGGAAATGTTACCCAGCAAGGAGTTACGGTCAAGAAGGTCTCCACCAACATCCTGCTCGTGGTCAGCCTCTACTCCGAGGACGCCCAGTTCGACGGTTCCTTTCTCTCCAACTACGCCATCATCAACTTGCAGAATCCCCTGGCCCGGCTCCCCGGCGTCGGGCAGGTGCGGGTCTTCGGCGCCGGGCCCTATGCCATGCGGGTCTGGTTGGACCCAGACCGGCTCAAGTACTTCAACCTGACCGCCTCGGATGTCGTCAATGCCATCCAGAACCAGAACGTGCAGGTGGTGGCCGGGCAGCTGGGCGCGCCCCCGGTACCGTCCGATCAGGCCCTCCAGTTCACCATCGGCGCTCTCGGCCGGCTGTCCACGGTCAGTCAATTCGAGGACATCGTGGTCAAGAGCGACAACAGCGCGACCGCCCAGATTGTCCGTGTCCGCGACATCGGTCGCGTCGAGCTGAGCCGACAGTCCTTTGCCAATTACGCCCGGACCGACGGACGGAGGTCGGCCCAGATCGTGGTCTTCTCCTTGCCTGAGGCGAACGCCATCGCCGTGGCTAACCGCATCTACCAGGCGATGGCGGAGATGAGCAAGCACTTTCCCAAGGGCCTGAGCTACGGCATCCATTACGACACGACGAGGTTCGTCCGGGAGGCCATCCACGGAGTCTACGAGACGTTGTTCGAGGCCGCTATCCTCGTCCTCCTGGTAATCATGGTCTTCCTCCAGGATGTCCGGGCGGTGCTCGTTCCGGCTACGACCGTACCGGTGACCATTATCGGCGCCTTTATTGCCATGGCCCTTCTCGGCTTCACCGTCAATCTGATGACCCTCTTCGCCCTCATCCTCGCCATCGGCATCGTGGTGGACGATGCCATCGTCATTGTGGAAAACGCGGCCTATTATATCGAGAGAGGGCTCGCACCCAAGGATGCGACGATCAAGGCCATGGGAGAGATGACCGGGCCGGTCATGGGGATCACCCTGGTCCTGACTGCGGTCTTTCTGCCCGCCGCCTTCCTGCCGGGCATCACCGGCCAGCTTTTCCGACAGTTCGCGCTGGTCATCGCCTCAATCGCAATCATTAGCGCGATTAATGCCCTCACCCTCAAACCGGCCCAGTGCGCCCTCTGGTTGAAGCCCCATGCTCAAGACAAGCCGTCCAACTGGTTCTATCGCGGCTTCAACAGCGCCTACGGATGGTGCGGCGCCCAAAGCTCATGGTGGCCCTGTTTTTTGCTATCATCGTCGTTGCCGGGTGGGACTTTGCGCGCCAGCCGACCGGTTTCTTGCCCACCGAGGATCAGGGCTATGCCATCCTTGTCACCCGGCTGCCTGACGCGGCAGCCCAGCCCCGGGCGCGGGCGGTGGCAGAGAAGATCAGTGCCATTCTCAGGCAAACGCCGGGCGTGGCTCATTGGGTAACGGTCGGCGGCTTTTCGGTGCTGGACGGCACCAACGTTTCCACGATCTTTACGACCTTTATCCCCTACCAGGACTTCAAGCAACGCGGTGCAGCCCTGAGCCAGGAGAATATCGTCGCCCATCTCAGGCGCGAATTGGCCAACATAAAGGAGGCGCAGACCTTTGTGCTGATCCCGCCGCCGATCCGCGGCCTGGGTCAGGCGGGCGGCTTTCAGATGATGGTGGAGGACCGGAGCGACCTGGGGCTGGACCAGCTGCAGAAGGCTGCCTCCGAACTTGTCCGGACGGGAAACGCCCAATCCGGCTTGCGCGGCCTGGCCACCACCTTCAGCGCCAGCAGCCCCCAGCTCTATCTGGACATCGATCGGACCAAGGCCGAGTCCCTGCAAGTGCCGCTCGATCGTGTGTTCGAGACCCTCCGTGGCTACCTGGGCTCTTCCTTCGTCAATCTGTTCAACAAGTTCAACCAGGTGTACCAGGTGTACATCCAGGCAGACGCTCGCTATCGGTTGGAGCCCAAGGACATCAACAACCTCTATGTGCGCAATACTCGGGGCGAGATGGTGTCCCTGGGGAGCCTGCTTCGGGTGAAGCGGAGTGAAGGCTCCGAGCTGATCACCCGTTACAACCTCTATCCGGCGGCCGCCATTTACGGCTCCGCAGCGCCGGGATTCAGTTCCGGCCAGGCCCTCAACCTGATGGAACAAGCTGCTGCGAACACCCTGCCGCAGGGCATGAGCTACGAGTGGACCTCGACGAGCTACCAGGAGAAGCAGGTCGGCCATCAGGCGTACTTTATCTACGCCCTCTCCATCACCCTGGTGTTCATGGTGTTGGCCGCCCTCTACGAGAGCTGGACATCACCGGCTGCGGTCATCCTGGGCGTGCCCATGGCGCTGGTGGGGGTTCTCCTGGGCCTCATCATCCGCGGCTCCGACAATAACATCTATACCCAGGTGGGCCTGGTATTGATGATCGCCCTGGCGAGCAAAAACGCCATCCTTATTGTGGAGTTTGCCCGCGAGCTCCATGAGAGAGGCATGTCCATAACCGAGGCCGCTGTCGAGGCCACCCGCAGACGTTTTCGGCCCATCGTGATGACCTCCTTCGCCTTCATCCTCGGGGTGGCTCCGCTGCTGGTGGCCAGGACCGCCGGGGCCGCGAGCCAGCGGGCGATCGGCACCGTGGTCTTCGGCGGTATGCTCGCCTCGACCCTTCTCGCCATCCCCTTCGTCCCGGTATTCTATGTAGTCCTACAGGGCCTGAGCGAAGGGCACAGCAAGGCTCAATCTCCTCAACCGTCGTCAACGGAGGCGGCGGCCCCGAGTGGGGAGGAGGTGAGGGGCTAGAGTGGGGCGAGGGTGTATTTCCCCGGTGGGGGATCGTCTCCCGCGAGAGCCCATTGTGACGCAATGGACTCCTTGATCTTCCCAGTTCACTCTCCTGTCCTTGATTGCGGCCGATGGGGGGAACCCACTGCAGGCACTTCTAACATGTTCCGCAGCCAGGCTCAAGATTCAAGTCAAGCGCCGGCATCTCGACGATCATGGTGCCTGTCTCCGGAGCGAGGGCGCCGCATGGCAGAGAAAAGGTGGCGATCTGTTCATGAACCTCCTGGGGACGTTCTGATCGTGGAAGCTCTTCTGACGCCGAGGTCTTGTTTGCTGCCGTGAGGAGTTATCATTCGATATATACAAGGTTGACTTCCCCCGTCCGGTGTCAGGAGAGGCAGCGACACCGGCAGCGATGGGGGATTCGGTCGAAGAAAGGAGGGTT
>JAGFXI010000176.1 GCA_017861095.1 Deltaproteobacteria bacterium
TCGCGGCATTTATAGTATACGGTGAGGCCTTGCCTTGTAACGGGTCGGCTCACAAAGTTCGGGAGGCATTCCTGGGATCGGAGGGAAGATATTGGCTCCAAATGCGCTTTGCGCCGCAGGCCACCCTGCCGTCGACGCTGAGCGGGATTCTCAACATATAGGGTGGGCACAGCCCACCAGAAAGGTTCTTGCCCTGTGAGAGCGACTTCCCCGCGACGGATCGCGGCTCAGTGCATGGCGCCGCCGGCCAGCTCCTTCACGATGCTCCCCACTACCGCCTTGGCATCCCCGAAGACCATGAGCGTCCTATCCATGTAGTAGAGTTCGTTCTCGATGCCGGCAAACCCCGGATTCATGCTGCGCTTGATCACCATGATCGTCCGCGCCTTGTCGACATCAAGGATTGGCATCCCGTAAATGGGGCTGTCCCGGTCGTGGCGCGCGGCCGGATTGGTGACGTCATTGGCACCGATGACGAGGGCCACGTCGGCTTGGGGGAACTCGGAGTTGACCATCTCCATCTCCATGAGCTTGTCATACGGAATGTCCGCCTCGGCGAGGAGCACATTCATGTGCCCCGGCATCCGGCCTGCCACCGGGTGGATGGCGAACTTCACCTCGACCCGGGCCTTCGTGAGGATGTCGTAGAGCTCGCGGACCTTGTGCTGCGCCTGTGCTACCGCCATGCCGTACCCTGGCACGACGATTACCAAGTTTGCCGCCCGCAGGATGTCCGCGGCGTCCTCGGCAGAAGCGCTCCGGACCGTTTTCTCCTCAGCCCCGCCGGCGACCGCAGGCTGGACCTGGCCGAAGGCACCGAAGAGCACGTTGGTGAAGGACCGGTTCATAGCTCGGCACATGATCACTGAAAGGATCAGGCCTGAGGAACCGTCTAGGGCGCCGGCGATGATGAGAAGCTTGTTGTTGAGCACAAAGCCCATGGCCGCCGCGGACAGACCGGCGTAGGAGTTGAGAAGCGAGATCACCGTGGGCATATCCGCCCCGCCGATGGGGATGATGAGGAGCACGCCGAAGACGAGAGCCAGGGCGGCAAAGATGGGAAAGAGCCAGGCGGTCTCCGGCCGCACCGCCAGGTAGACACCGGCGGCAACCGCGACCCCGAGGAGGGCGACGTTGACCACGTTTTGGTTGCGGTAGGTGATGGGCCGGGTCGGCAGTATCTCCTGCAGTTTTCCGAAGGCCATAAGAGAGGCGGTGAAGGTGAGGAAGCCGAGGAGCACCTCGAGGGCAAGGGCGCTCATGGTGAAGCGGTCGATGTGGGGCGTCTGCAGGTAGTATTCGGCGGTGCCGACAAGGGCGGCGGCGAGGGCGCCGAAGGCATGGGAAAGGGCGGTCCGTTGCGGGACGGCGGTCATGGGCATCATCGCCATGGGAACGCCGATGACGCTGCCCAGGACGAAGGCCACCGCAATCCAGCGGTAGCTCACAATCTCCGGTTTGAGGAGGGTTCCGCACACCGCCAGAGCCATACCAAGCACGCCGATGACGACGCCGCGGCGCGCGGTGGTGACGCTCGAAAGCCACTTGAGGGCGAGGACGAAGGATGCCGCGGCAGCGAGGTAGAGGAGGGGAATAACCGGCTCGATCATGATCTCTCCTTCCCGCTCTTTCTGAACATCCGCAGCATGCGATAGGTGATGAGATAGCCGCCGACGATGTTGATCATGGAGCAGGTCACCGCCAGGGTGCCGAGGACGGTGGAAAGTACGCTCTTCTGCTCCCCGGCAACCAGGATCGAGCCGACGACCGCAATGGCCGAGATGGCGTTGGTGAGGGACATGAGCGGGGTGTGGAGCAGGGGAGACACCCGGCGAATCAGCTCAAAGCCGAGGAAGGTCGCCAGGACAAACACGTACAGGCTGAGCTCGAGATCTTGACTCATAGGATCGGGACTCCTTTCTCTTGCTGTCATTATCCCCCGGCAGGCCGTCTTACCTCCCCTGGTGCGTCACCAGGGCACCGCGGATGATCTCGTCCTCAAGGTCGAGGTGGAACCGCCCGTCCTTCCAGAAGGCCAGCACGAAGGAGGTGAGGTTCCGCGAGTACAGGGTGCTCGCGTGCCACGGCATCTGGGCCGGCAGGTTGAGAGGACCGCAGATCGCGATCCCGTGCTCCACCACGGTCTTTCCCGATTGGGTCAGCTCGCAATTGCCGCCCGCCTCTGCGGCCAGATCCACGATCACCGACCCGGGCTTCATTGCCCGAACCATGTCGGCGGTGATCAGCTTTGGCGCCTTGATCCCGCCGATAAGGGCGGTAGTGATGACCACATCGGCAGCAGCGCAACGCTCGGCGATGAGGTCCGCCTGCTTGCGGTAGAAATCCGTGGAGAGCTCCGTGGCGTAGCCGGAGGTGTCCTCGGCGCTCTCCGCTGTCTCGACGCCCGCGAAACGTGCGCCCAAGCTTTCCACCTGCTCCTTCACCACGGGCCGTGTGTCGGTGGCCTCAACGGTGGCGCCCAAGCGGCGCGCCGTGGCGATGGCCTGGAGCCCTGCCACCCCGGCGCCGATGACGAAGACCCTGGCGGGAAATACTGTGCCGGCCGCCGTCATGAGCATGGGAAAGTACCGCGGCAACTCGTTGGCGGCTATGAGTACAGCCTTATAGCCGGCGATGTTGGCCATGGAGGAAAGGGTGTCCATGGATTGAGCCCTGGAAATGCGGGGAATTTGATCAGTTGCAAAGGCGCTTATCTTCCGGGCGGCGAGCTTCGCTACCATGTCAGGATGGCGAGCCGGCAGGAGGGTGCCGAGGAGCATAGCCCCTTCCCGCATCATCTCCACCTCGTGGCGCTTGAGGGTCGAGTTGAAAGCGGGAGGCTGCACTTTGAGGACGAGGTCGGCGCTCGCCAACAACCCAGGAACATCGCTTTCGACTCCGGCGCCAGTCTGCCGATAGAGGTCGTCGGGAAAGAAGGCCGGATCGCCGGCGCCGCTTTCCACCGTCACTTGGATGCCCCCTTGCACCAACCTCTTGCACGACTCAGGAACCAGAGCGACACGTCTTTCCCCCGCCTCGATCTCTTTAACAACAGCGATTTTCATTGATGCCTCACACCCCACTGCGAGCCATGGGTCTCCGCCGGTAGGTTCTAGCCCGCACTATGCACGAACTACCTGCTGCGACCGCGGATATGGCCATCCTTCCCGGCGTCCTCGGGTGCTCCTTCGACAGGCTCCCCTCGGCAAGCTTGGGACGATCAGGACAAGCGAACTTTGCGACGTACCGAACAAGTACGCCTCAGGTCCGAGTCCCGCGGGATGGTTGCCCGGTGGCACGATCATCTCCACGATCTCGCAACGGCGTCTCGCGCATAATGCGGGCTAGTTCAAGGGAGGTTCCCCGCAATCCCCAACCCCGGTGGTACCTCGATCATTCGGGGGAGATATGCTAAGGTCCTCAGTCGAAAGGAAGGAATATACATCTGGGCGGCTCACGGTCAGCTGCAGTCGCCCTTGGCAACGAAGTCCCTGAGTGACACATTCTTCAGGTAGCACTCACGGCGAATATAGTTTAGGAACACCGAAAACTGCGGGGCGGGCACAAATCCTGGGACCATGGTGATGAGCTCGCCCTTGTCGTTAAGGAAAGCGATAGAAGGGAACGATGTAACCCCGAAATACCGGCTGAATTCGGCATGGGTAAAGGACTTGCCACGATAGGAAAGGCGTGCCTTCCCGTTCTCGGCATTAAGGCGAATGGCGATGAAGCCGCCCTCCAGGGTTCTGGCGACTTCCGGGTCCTGGAGAGTCTCTCGGTCCAGTTTCTTACAGTACACGCACCAGTCGGCATAGAAATTGATCATAATCGGTCGCCTGGTGCTCCGAGCCCTGGCGAGACCGTCGTCGAAATCCAGCCATTGGACTTGGGCCTTTCTCTCCTGGACCGTCCCCGACGCCGGCGAGCCGCTCTGCTGGTTGGCAGCCTCCTCCTTGGCGCAGGCGAAGGTCCACGCACCAGCAAGAACAACCACAACGAGCGGGAATCTGCGGAGAGCGGCGATCATGAGGTCCTCACAGCGGCCTGGCAGGCCTTGCTGGGTAATACTTGGCAAACATAACCAGGGCCGAACCACTTTACAAGAGACAGAGCTTGACTTCCCGGCCCCAAATAACTATATTGGCGCACCCTTGGCAACTACAAATTGCATACCACGAGTTAATCCGTATTTACCCTTATAAGGTTTAGGAGCGATGCAAGTGGCTGTGGAAGTGCGTTCTCGAGATCGGTCCCTCGACCCGAAAGACATCGCGAAGGAGATCCTCAACGGAAGCTCCTTCGATCAGATTCAGCAGAAGTACGGCATCAAGATGCGGAGTCAGCTCCTGGCTCTCTACACCAAGGGCCTGGCACTGCTGAACCCGGTTCCCGTGAAGGAGCCGGCGCCTCCCCCCGCTCCCAAGGCTGCACCCGCAAGAGCGGCGGAAGCCCTGAAGAGCAGGGCTCGCCGCGTTATCGGGACGAGTGGCACCATCACCCTCACCAGGGCGCTGCTCATTGAAGAGCTCGCTTTCAAGGAAGGCGACCGGTTTGCGGTGTCCCGCCAGGGCGATCGCATCATCCTTGAAAGAGTTGAGACGTAGCGGGCCTGGGCCGCTTCGGGGAGAAGGCTCTCCTGCCCTTGACAGGGTCCAACGGTCAAAGTTGCTGAAGGCGAATCGTGGGGCCATCACCTTCCGTGTTCTAAGGCTTCCCATACAAGGCGACGATTCCCTGGGCGCCGAGGTCGGGGACGAGAAGTTCCAATCCGTCATACCGTGGCAATATCCGGCTGAAACCGTAAATCATATAGAGGGCTCCCTTCTTGGCTTCTCGGGTGATCTTGTCCGCGAAAAGATCATGAAGGGTGATGTAAGTGTAGAAGAGGTCCATGTCGCTAAACCGCAGGCCGGTCGCGGCCAGGATCTTTTCGTACGTGCTTCGGTCCAAAGTATCCCCTCGCAGGAGGAAGATATTGTCAGGAGGCAAGGGCAGGTTCGCTCGCGTCAGGCGGGCCCTAAGCTCCGTCAGACGGGGGGAAAACTCGGCCAGAATCTCCCCATCGATCTCGATGCCAACCGACTGCCGCACAAAGTAGCTCATGAGCACGTTGACCCTACCGTCGGCGCATCCCAGGTCGGTGAAGATGGTCCGGCCGGGGACGAGGAATCCGTCGGCAACGAGATGGGCAACGCACCTTCCTA
>JAGFXI010000177.1 GCA_017861095.1 Deltaproteobacteria bacterium
AGCCGGTCGAGGAGCAGCTGCTGCTCCTCGAGAGGGGTGATAACATAGAACCCGCTCACCCCGTACGTTCGTGCCGCCCGCGCGATATCGTGGATGTCCAGGTTCGTAATCGCCGAGCAGACCACGTGCCCGTTCCGGTTGTACACCGGGTAGTGGAGCAAGGCCACATAGACGCTCACCCGGATCTCCCACCCGACGTCACCCGCGAGTCGACCCGACTCGCCACGCTTTCATGCGGGCGGAGATGGTGCCGGCAACCAGGCGCTCAAGAAATGGTCTTGCCGTCGTCCCCGATCATCTCGGCGAGAAGCTCCCGATCTTCGTCGCTGAGGCCTGCCTCCTTCAAAAGATCGGGCCGTCTCTGCCAGGTCCGCCACAAGGATTGCTGTCGGCGCCAGCGCCGGACGGCGGCATGATTTCCCGAGAGCAGGATCTCCGGCACCTGGTGGCCCTCGAAGATCTCCGGCCGGGTATACTGCGGATACTCCAGGAGCAAGTCGGCGAAGCTTTCCTCCACCGTGGATTCACTGCACCCCAAGACATCCGGGAGGAGTCTGGCCACCGCGTCGACTACCACGAGGGCCGGGAGCTCTCCTCCGGTGAGAATATAATCGCCGATGGAGATCTCCTCGTCCACAAAGTGCCGCCGTACTCGTTCGTCCACGCCTTCGTAGCGGCCGCACACCAACGTCAGATGACGCTCCCGGCTGAGCTCCCAGGCGACCTCCTGGCTGAGCGGCCGGCCTTGAGGGCTGAGGAGGATCACCCTGGCCGGGGGGGGGTCCGCGGAGCGGGCGTGCCGTATGGCGCGGACGAGCGGCTCCACCTTCATCACCATGCCGCTGCCGCCGCCGTAAGGGCGATCGTCGGTCGTCTGGTGCCGGTCGGTGGCAAAGTCGCGGACGTTGATGACCCGCACCGCGATCAGCCCCCGCTGGATAGCCTTTCCGAGGATACTCTCCTCAAGAGGCGATGCCACCATCTCCGGGAATATGGTCAAGATGTCAATGATCATCTGGTCTACGAGTTCTTAAATTACCCTCGGAGGAGCGGTTCCCGCGAGGGTGGCTCTCCCTCGTCACCAGCGCAGTACCACCTACACAAGCGCCGGGAGATCGACCACCATGAGCCGGCGCTCGAGGTTCACCTCCCGGACGACCTCTGCCAGGGCGGGTATCAGAACTTCCTCCCGGCCCTCCTGGACCACGTACACGTCATTGCTGCCGGTCTCGATGATCTGCCGGATCGTTCCCAGCCTTCGACCGTCCACGCTCATCACCTCGAGCCCGATGAGCTGATGCCAGTAAAACTCGTCTGCGGCCAGAGCAGGCAGCCGTGACTCTGGCACGCAGATCTCTGCCCCCACGAGCCGCTGGGCCTCTGCCGCCGTTCTCACCTCCCGGCTCAGGAAAAGAACCGACTTCCTCTGAGTCCGAATCTCAACGGTGATGAGACGCTCGATCGACCCATCCGGCAGGCGAGCTGAGACCTCCTCGCCCGCACCGAGACCCTCAAGGGTCTCCCCGAAGGGCACCAACCTGAGGTGCCCTCGTACCCCATGGGCTTTCACCACCTTGCCGACGGCGACGAGACGGTCTGCAACCATGGGCACTATTCGATAATCTCGAGCACCGCCCGCTTCCTGATCTTGGTCGAGGCAGCGCTCAGGATGGTTCTCATGGCCCGAGCCGTTCGGCCCTGTTTGCCGATCACCTTACCGAGATCCTCTTTGGCTACCCGGAGCTCGATGACGGAGGTCTGCTCACCTCGACCAGAGCCTTGGCCATGTAGTCAATCAGTTCCCTCAGCATGGAGACCTCCACCCAGCCGGAGCGCGCTCTCGGATGATTCGCCCGGTCATCCGTTGTCGCGAGCACACCCGCGCTTCCACCTCCCTTATCACCCCAGCTTCCGCCCATCGGTACGAGCTGGTGTGATAAGATTCCCCCCTCCGACATCCAGAACCTTCGAATCAGGCCGGTTTGGCCAGCAAGCCCTTTTGCTTGAGCAGGCTTCTCACCGTGTTTGTCGGTTCAGCGCCCTGCTTAAGCCAGGTCTGGAGCCGCTCCGGATCTACCTGAACCTCTACCGGCTCGGTCCGAGGGTTGTAAGTGCCGATCACCTCGACAAACCTCCCGTCTCTGGGAGCCCGGGAGTCGGCTACCACGATCCGGTAGAAGGGCCTCTTCTTGGATCCCATTCGGCTCAGTCGAATACGTACACCCATTTCTTAATTCTACTCCTTCCCACCAGGGCCTGGTAAGGGAGCACCCCGCGAAGGGCTTTCGCCTCCAGGCGGTCTCGAGACAGATCAGAAAGGCAGCGGCAAGCCGCGTCGCAGGAGGTGCCTGCCCCCTTTTCCGCCCTTCTTGAGATTTCGCAACATCTTCCTCATCTGGTCGTAGCTCTTGAGGAGCTTGTTCACCTCCTGCACCGAGGTCCCGCTTCCCTTGGCGATACGGCGTCGTCGGCTCGCATTGATGATCGGGTAGTTGCGCCGCTCCTCCGGAGTCATGGAATTGATGATGGCCTCGGTCCTGACGAGCTCCTGCTCATCCGGCTTGAACTGCTTGAGCTGTTTCATCTGCCCCAGACCGGGGATCATGCTGAGGATCTCCTCCAGTGATCCCATCTTCTTGATCTGGCGCAGTTGATCACGAAAGTCCTCCAGGGAGAACTCGTCCTTTACGAGCTTTTCCTGGAACTTGAGGGCCTCTTTCTCATCGAAGGCCTTCTGGGCCTTCTCGATCAGGGAGAGCATATCGCCCATTCCCAGGATACGAGAGGCCATACGCTCCGGATAGAAGGCCTCGAGGGCGTCCAGCCTTTCACCCACACCGACGAGCTTGATGGGCGTGCCGGTGACGTTCCGAATGGATAGGGCGGCGCCGCCTCTCGCGTCACCATCCATCTTGGTGAGGATGACCCCGGTAAGACCCAGGGCCTGATTGAAGGATTCCGCCACCTGCACCGCATCCTGGCCGGTCATAGCGTCAGCGACCAGGAGAATCTCTCGCGGCTGGAGCCTCGCCTTGAGGCGCTGAAGCTCGGCCATGAGCTCGGCATCAATGTGGAGCCGGCCGGCCGTGTCCACGATGATGACATCGCAACCCTGCTGACTGGCGAACCCGAGGGCCCCGACACCGATGTCTACCGGATCCATATCGGTCGTCGCCGGATAGACCGGAACGCCGATCTGGGCCCCGAGGATGCGGAGCTGGTCGATAGCCGCGGGTCGGTAGACATCCGCAGGCACCAGGCACGGGTGACGGTTCAGCTCTCTCAGATAGAGGGCAACCTTGCCGGCGGTGGTGGTCTTCCCCGAGCCCTGGAGGCCCACGAGCATGTAAATGAGTGGCGTCCGCCCCGTGAGCTCGAGCCCGACGTTGGTGCCACCCATGAGGCGGGTCAGCTCGTCGTTGACGATCTTCACCAGCTGCTGACCTGGGGTCAGGCTCTCCAGCACCTCGGTGCCCACGGCCCGCTGGCCGAGGTCAGCGACGAAGGTCTTTGCCACTTTATAGTGGACGTCGGCCTCGAGGAGAGCAAGCCGCACCTCCCGCAGGGCCTCCTTGATGTTGCTCTCGCTGAGCTTGCCTTGACCGCGGAGGCGCTTGAAGGTACGGCTGAATTTCTCGGTGAGACTCTCGAACATGGGCCGCTCCGGCCGCTCCCTCTGCTCAAATTCATAAAGTTAGAAATTATAGGGAGGTATGGCTGGGGTGTCAAGGAAAACATCGGAAAGGACCGCCGCAGGGCGGAAAGCCTATCTATACTCTCCTTTGGCACGTCATGCAAGCCTCACGGCTTCGCAAAAAGTCCATCTGTCCCGCGAGGCGCGGGATTGCGCTTCATCTTTCGTCATTGCAGCGTACATCTCTGTACGCCTCATTCCTCAAAATTCGCGCGCCTTGTCCCGCCGGGCGGGAGAGCTTTTTACTGTGCCGTCTACCTGGGCGACTCTCTACGAAGTCGTCAAGCCTACCCCACCGGCAGCCGACAAACGTCTGGACTGAACCGCTGATTTTCCGTATGGTAATTCATCGCGGCGCACGCACTAGGAAGGGTTTCCCAGGCCCAAGACTAATGGAGACGAGCCATGGCCGAGCAGCAGTACGTCATCGACGAGATAACCATCAGCGAAAGTTGGCGCCTTTTCCGCATTATGGCAGAATTCGTGGACGGCTTCGAGACCATGGCCGATGTGTACCCGGCCGTGTCCATTTTCGGCTCCGCCCGTGTGCCCCCAGGTCACCCCCTGTACGAGAAAGCCGTGACCATCGCCCGGCTCTTTGCCCAACACGGCGTTCATGTGATCACCGGCGGCGGCCCCGGCCTGATGGAGGCGGCGAACCGCGGCGCGGCTGAAGCCGGCGGCCGCTCCATCGGGCTCAACATCCAGCTGCCCATGGAGCAGAAGCCCAACCCCTATGCGAATGTGCGCCTGGATTTTCGATACTTCTTCGTGCGGAAAGTCGTCTTCGTCAAGTACGCCCAGGCCTATGTGGTCCTTCCCGGCGGCTTCGGAACCCTCGATGAGCTAACCGAGGCGCTGACCCTGATTCAGACCAACCGCATCAAGCCGTTTCCCGTTGTCCTGGTCGGGCGGGACTTCTGGAAAGGGCTGCTGGAGTGGATCCGGACGCAGCTCCAGGGAGACGGGATGATCTCCGCCGTAGACCTGGATCTCATCCAGGTCTTGGACGAGCCGGAAGACGTGGTGGCGGCGGTGCTGCGAACGTTGAAACCCTAGCAGGTTGCTGAAAAACTCCTCGACCGGGGCTCATCGTGCACAGGCATGCATGGGAGACCTGAGGCGGGCCGGTCGGTTCGACAAGGCCACGCCATGGCGTGGTCGCGCCATGAATCCGCTCGGAGGCTAAGACGCCTCGCGTTCGGGCGCCGGGCTCTCGGCTCGGACGACCTCAAGGTTGCCTTCACCAGGGGGGAGTTCGGCGCGCGCTTCGATCTGGACCGTGGCCCCGAAACGGGTCTCCAGCTTCACCAGATCGGCCCGCTTCTTGTTGAGGAGGTAGGTGGCCGCATCCGGCGAGAGCTGAACCCGAATCTCGGTCCCTTCGCCAGAGCGGCTAAGCTCCAGCCAGATCTTCCGGAGGAAGGAAACGGCGGTTGCCTCTGTAGCCCGAACCATGCCGGTCCCCCCACAGCGATCGCAGCGCACATGAGAGGCGGATTGCACCGGGGGCCGGAGCCGCTGCCGGGAGATTTCCATAAGGCCGAACTTGCCCAGGCGCCCCATGTCGGTCCGCGCCCGGTCCTTTTTCAGCTCTTCCCGCAGCACTTTCTCTACCTCTCGGATGTGCTTCCGATCCCGCATGTCGATGAAATCGATGACGATGAGGCCACCAAGGTCGCGGAGCCGGAGCTGACGGGGCACCTCCACCGCGGCCTCCAGGTTGGTCCGAAACGCAGTGTCCTCGATCTCCTTGTCGCGGGTGGTTCTCCCCGAGTTGACATCGACGGCGACCAGGGCCTCGGTGATGTCGATTACCAGGAAGCCCCCCGACTTCAGGGGAACCCGGTTGCGGTAGATGTTTTCGATCTGCTCCTCGAGCTGGTATTTGGCAAAGATTGGTCGCTGCTCTTTATAGTGTTGGACCACCCATTGGTTTCGCGGCGAGACAATGGCCATGAAGTCCTTGACCCGTTTGAACACCTCCTTGTTATCCACCAAGATGCTCTTCACGTCGGTGGTGAAATAGTCCCTCACCGCGCGGATGGTCAGGTCTCGCTCCTTGTAGAGTAGGGATGGTGAGGGCGCCGTCTGCGCGGTTGCCTTGATGTTTTCCCAAAGCCGAAGCAGGTAGCGGCAGTCTCGGCCGAGCTCACGCTTGGTCTGATCCACGCCGGCGGTGCGAACGATCACATGGATTCCCTCGGGGACCGCGAGCTCGGCAACGATCTCGCGGAGATGTTGCCGCTGCTCCTCGTCCTCGATTTTCCGCGAGATGCCGCCGTGCTTGCTCCCGGGCATGACGACCAGGTAGCGACCGGGGAGGCTGATGTAGGTGGTGAGAAAGGCCCCTTTGGTTCCAGTGGCCTCCTTTACCACCTGGACCATGAGCTCCTGTCCGGGGCGGAGGGCCTCCTGAATGCGGATACGACCGCCATCGGCGGGAGGCTCCTGCTGGTAGTACTCGGGGTGCACCTCTTGGACTTGGAGGAAGCCGTTTCGCTCGCCGCCGAAATCCACGAAGGCAGCCTGCAGGCTGGGCTGGATATTGGCCACCACCCCCTTGTAGATATTTCCCACCGTCTGCTCGCGCGTAGTGGTCTCGATGGAAAACTCCTCGAGTTTTTGGCCGGAGACGATGGCAAGCCGATACTCCTCCGGCTCTTCTGCATTGATCAGCATGTGGCGGTTCATGGTGCACTCATCCCTGTCGATGGGCGGCAGGCCCTCAGTCCGAGTTTTCAGCACCGAAACATGATGACATCCCCAAAAGTCGCCAAGCTAGACGGCACAGTAAGAAGCTCTCCCGCCCGGCGGGACAAGGCGCGCGAATCCGCCGGAGGCGGACAAGTCTTAAGGAATGAGGCGTACAGAGACGTACGCCGCAATGACGAAAGATGAAGCGCAATCCCGCGCCTCGCGGGACAGATGGCCTTTTTACGAAGCCGTCAAGCATGGCGCGGACATGCATCCATAAACTACATGAGGGCGTGAGGTAAAGCAAGAAGAAGAGTGGTCAGTGGCGCCCGCCGCCCCGGGACCGCCGCTCCCTATGATGCTGGGAGGCCTGGTACATGAAGGCGCGGACCGCTGCCTCGCGGTTGGGCTGGAAGGTGCCGTCATAGGCGGAGTCCAGGTAGGG
>JAGFXI010000178.1 GCA_017861095.1 Deltaproteobacteria bacterium
GAGAAGGCGCCGGTGCCGGAGGCGCAGTCACCCACCCTGAGTGAGTTGAGAGGCGCCTTTGTCACCCTCCACAAGGCCGGGAGACTGAGGGGTTGCATCGGGCACATCCAGGCTCGGCAACCGCTGATCAAGACCGTGGCGGATATGGCGATTGCCGCGGCCTTTGACGATCCTCGCTTTCCACCACTCCGGGCCGAAGAACTCAAGGAGATCGACATCGAGATCTCGGTCCTGACCCCCCTCCGGCGGATCGCCGATGTGCGGGAGATCCAAGTTGGAACGCACGGCATCTACATCCGGAAGGGAGGTTACTCAGGGCTGCTCCTGCCGCAGGTAGCGACCGAGTGGAAATGGGACCGAACCGCCTTTCTCGAACATACCTGCGAGAAGGCCCATCTGCCGAAGGACGCCTGGCGGGATAAAGAGACGGAGATCTACATCTTTTCGGCTGATGTCTTCTGAGCGAGGGGCAATGGGGTGATGGAGCAGTGAAGTGATGGATAGAAAAAGGTTCCAAGGCTATCCATGGAGGATGGCGTCCTCATGGCTCGTGTACTCAACAGACGGGACTTCCTGAAGGTCTGCGGCCAGTCTGCTCTTGTCTGCAGCAGCCTGGGCGCGCTGGTAGATCTGCTCGCCCCATCCCCGGCTCGGGCGCTCAACCTGCAGAAAGGCTACCTTGGCCGCAAGCCCTCGCCGTTTTTCACCCGATTGCCCGGGAGCAACGTTCGGTGCGAACTCTGTCCCCGCCTCTGCGAGGTGAGTCCGGGTGAACGGGGACACTGCGGCGTTCGTGAGAATGTCGACGGCCGCTATTACTCGCTCGTCTATGGCAACCCCTGCGCCGTTCACGTGGATCCGGTGGAGAAAAAGCCTTTTTTCCACGTCCTCCCCGCCAGCCGCTCCTTCTCCCTTGCCACAGCAGGGTGCAATCTCAACTGCAAGTTCTGTCAAAACTGGGAGATCTCCCAGACGAGGCCTGACGACACCCATAACTACCAGATGCCGCCCGAGGCGGTGGTCCAGCATGCTGTTGAGAACCAGTGTCAATCCATCGCCTCCACCTACGTGGAGCCCACCATCTTCATCGAATACATGCTCGACATCGGCCGACTCGCCCGGCAGCAGGGAATCCTCAAGGTCATGCACTCGAACGGCTTCGTCAACCCGGGGCCTCTGGACGAGCTCTGCAAGGTCCTCGACGGGGCCTGTATCGACCTCAAGGGTTTCAGCGAGGACTTCTACCGTGACCTTACCGGCGGCTCCCTTGCGCCGGTCCTCGACACCCTGAAGGGCCTCAAACGTCGGAGCGTTCATACCGAAATCGTGAACCTGGTGATACCAGGGAAGAACGACGATACCGAGCAGATCAGGGCGATGTGCCGGTGGATCAAGAGCGAATTGGGGCCCGAGGTCCCGATCCATTTCACCCGATTCTACCCTCTCTACAAGCTGAAGAGCTTACCGCCGACCCCGGTGGCTACACTCGAGCAGGCAAGGAGGACGGCCCTCGACGAAGGTCTCCAGTTCGTTTACATCGGCAATGTCCCGGGGAGTGCGGGTGAGCATACCACCTGTCCGAAATGCGGTGCGATGCTCATCCAGCGTCTTGGCTATCATGTGGAGTTGGTGAACCTCAAGGAGGGCCGTTGCCGCCAGTGCGGCAGAGTGATCCCCGGGATTTGGAAGTCGCCCCGGCCCATCTAGCCCACGCAACTCGTGAGCCGTCCGGCTGAGGATCAACGTCGATTGTCGATAGGGCGATGGTCCTGGAAGAAGGCGTCGGCGTGGGCGGCTGCCTCGGCAACGCTCTTGGCATTGTGAACCAGACGCCAGAGGGTGTGACCGAAGGCATAGTTCTGGGCAAAGTAGCCGACGAAATGCCGAAGGAGAGGCAACCGGAATTCAGCGGGCAGCGTCGTATCCAGGAGGGAGAGGAAGTCGCAGAAGACGCCCCGCGGATCGGGAGCAATTTGGATCGGTGCCTCCCCCCACAGCGAGGTGGCGACATCACGGAAGAGCCAGGGTTGCCTCACGGCGGCACGGCCTATCATGACCGCGTCGCACCCGGTCTGCCGGAACATCCGGGCGGCTCTCTCGGGGGAGTCCACGTCGCCGTTCCCGATCACGGGAATTCTGAGGAACGCCTTGGTTCGGGCAATGTACTCCCAGCGGGCCGGTCGCTTGAGTCGGTCCTCCTTGAGTCGAGGGTGTACCACCAAGGCATCCACACCGCTATCCTGAAGCATGCTGCAGAAGCCGCTGAAGCTATCCCAGTCCAGGTTCCAGCCCAGGCGGACTTTAGCGAGCAGCGGAAGGTTTGTCTCTTGCCGGGCGCCCCTGATGATGGCCCTAGCCCGCGCCGGCTCCCTCATAAGGGCGATGCCCCCCCCGCGCTTGATGATGAGCGCGGCGGTGCAGCCCATGTTGATATCGATGCCGTCGGCGCCGCAGGTATGTATGGTTGCGAGGGCCGGGGGCACCTCCTCCGGATGGGAGACGAGGAGCTGGTAGATGATGGGGCGCTCCCCGGGCCCTCGCGCCAGCCACGACGATGAGGCGGGCGCCTCGAAGGGGAGTGACCGGGCACTTAGCATCTCGGTGTAGAAGAGGCCACAGCCTCCGAACTTGCCGACGAGCTGGCGAAGGGCGCTGTGGCTCAGGCCCGCCATGGGGGCGAGGACGAGAGGGGGGTCTACCCGAAGATCTCTGAGCTGCATGGGACCGATCGACATAGACCGCTTCCTTACCTAGCCCGCATTATGCACGAGCCACCTGCTGCGACCGCGGATCTGGCCGTCCTTCCGGGCGTCCTCGGGTCTCGTACCTTGCGACGTACTAAACAAGTACGCCTCAGGTCCGAGCCCTTGCGGTTGCCCGGTGGCACGGCCATCTCCACGATCTCGCGACGGCGTCTCGTGCATAATGCGGACTATGAACGATTCCCAGTGTATGAGGGAACCGGGATGGAGTAAAGAGCACCGTGTGGCCGCTCGCACTCTTCCTTTTGACGTGGGTGTACCTGGTTGGCGTGACGTATGTGATCCTCTATTATGAATCGGCCAACGGTTCGCACTTAGAGACGCTTCGATCTCGCGGTCCCGTGTTCCTGCTCATGGTGAGAGGATTGGTCTCGACCCTTCTCAGCCATGTCCTTGTTGTGGCGGCGGCGATAACCGGACTGTACCGGAGGTTCTGGTACCTGCCTGGAGACCCCGTCACCCGGCCACCCGTAATTTTCGTCCACGGACTTTACCACAACCGCACCGCGTGGTTCTTTTACCTCCGCTGGTTTCGCCGCTGGGGTTGGTGCCACCTGAAAGCGATCACCCTGAGGGGAAAGTTTCGCTCCGTGGCCGAGCACGCAGCGACGTTGGCCCGAGTGGTGGAAGAAGTTCTTCGGCAGACAGGGAGCGCGAGGGTGGATCTCGTGGGACACAGCATGGGAGGTTTGGTCATTCGCGCCTTCCTGGCCGAGGCTCCCAACCAAGGTGCAGTGCGCAGGGTGGTAACCCTAGGCACCCCCCACTCCGGCTCCAAGCTGGCCGTCTTTGCTGTGGGCAAGGCGCGGCGGGATCTCCTGCCGGGGAGCCCCCTTCTGGTCTCCCTCAACGCACAAGGCGTGCAGGCGCCTCGAGACGGCCACCTCTATGCGATCTATTCCATCGTCGACAACATGGTGCTCCCGTACGAATCGGCCAAGGCTGAGGGCGAGGGGGTGACAAGCCTGGAGACCGGCCCGGTCAATCACGTCGGTCTTCTCTTCAGCCGCGGCACGGCGGAGCTGGTGAGGAAGTGCCTGGACAGGGAGGGCTGAACCTCAAGCCAGTGAAGAGGCGTTGGTGGGCAGAAGTCTATGGATCGGTTCCAGTGTGAAGAGTGCGGCCAGTTCTTCTACTTTGACCTGAAGTTGGAGGGAATGGAAGCGGAGCCCGGCCAGAGACTCGCCCTCGCCTGCCCGCACTGTGAGCACAGATGGTCCTTCTTCCGACCGGACGAGACCGACGGGATCAACGTCCTTCATTGAGCAAGATTACTGATCGAGGACGGGGTCGCAGTAGTTCCGGAGCGAAGAGAATTGAAGGGCTCGCGGGGAGACGGGGAACACGGGCTTCACGCCGCACGAAGTCGAGTGGAAAACCAGAGGACTTTCTCTTCCTGAACCTGGATCATGCCGTCCTGGAAAGCCCCCAGCTTCGCACAATCCTCCATGCAGAGCTCGCGATCCTTGAAGCGCTGTGGGCAGGTGCGGCAGGGGCTTTCCATGGTCTTGATGATTAACCGCTCAGTCAGGTTCATGGTGCGTCACCCCCTTTCCGAGAGAGGGGTTGACCTCGCTTTCTCCACTCACGATTATTTTAGCAGACATGGCGGGAGTGTCAAATCAAACACTCGACTCCAGCCCGTTTCTCCGCGCGATGACGTGGCGCCGCCGTTGTCGGGGCTTGGTCGCTCTGTTATAGTGCGCGGGTCTTCCGGGTGGAACGGGCCTCCTCATCTCGGTCGGCCGGAGCCGGATGGCAAGCGAGGGGGGCGGCGTGGCGGCTGAGGTGTACCGGCCCGGGCCGGATGGAGGAGAGAGCCTCGGCAAAGGGAGAATCATGACCGAGTGGCAGCAACGGCTTGCGGAGCGGCTGAAGGCGGCGAGGGGTGAACAGCCGGTTGATCTCCTCTTGCGGGGAGGTCGAGTGCTGAACGTCTTCACCGGCGAGTTGGTGCCGACGGCCGTTGCCGTCTTCGACGGGGTTGTGGTCGGCTACGGCGATCGCCCGGCTCGAGAGGTGGAGAACCTTCAGGACGCTGTGATCGCGCCAGGATTCATGGACGGTCATGTCCACCTGGAGAGCAGCCTCCTCCTGCCGGCGGAATTCGCCCGGGCGGTCCTGCCCCACGGCACCACCACGGTAGTGGCCGACCCGCACGAGATCGCCAATGTCTCCGGACTTGCCGGCATCCGGTTCATGCTGGAGGCGAGCGAGGCGATCGGGCTGGAGGTGTTGCTCATGGCGTCGTCCTGCGTGCCTGCAAGTCTTCTGGAGACTGCAGGGGCAGAACTGACCGCGGACGACCTGGGAGCTCTCGCTCGCCATCCGCGAGTGCTCGGACTGGCTGAGGTGATGAACTTCCCCGGCGTAGTCCTCGGGGACCCGGCCGTGCTCGCCAAGCTGGAGCGATTTCGGGGTCGGGTGATCGACGGGCA
>JAGFXI010000179.1 GCA_017861095.1 Deltaproteobacteria bacterium
AACCCACTGGACTCCCTTGGCGAGTTTCAAGTACGGTGCTACCGACTATCCCAACGCCCCAGGCTTCGCCTGGCGCCACTCCACTATCAATGCCGCGACTATGCGCCTTTGCAGAGCAGACCTCCCTGCCACTGCTCACTCATCGCGGCTGGAAGCCGCTCCCACAGCGTTCCTCCTCACACAGCCTACCTCTCGAAGAGAAGGACGGCCAGATCCGCGGTCGCAGCAGGTGTTTCGTGCATAATGGGGGTTACAGTTACGTTCCTGGTTCACGCCACGACCTGGTTACGGGGCCGCCGCCCTTCGACGCGGTTGCGGCGGGGCTGAGAGATCTTAGCTCTTCCTGCAGGTTCTCGTTCTCCCGCTGCAGCGATCGCAGCGTCTGACGCATGCGCAGGTTTCCGAGCCCGCAGTAGAGGACGGTCGCGAGGACGCCCAGGAAGAGGGAACCGAGAATAAGGGCGTAGAGTGGAATGGGCATGGAGCGGAAGGTGACCCTGAAGAGGACAAGTTTCAGGTCCATCTCGTACAGAAGGACCTCTCGGTTCTGGAAGAGGAAAACCACCAACAGGAGCATTACAACTCCCCAGATCAATGCCTTGAGCGCTTTCATGCCGTCTCTCCTTGTGCGAAGTGCGGGAGCAGCCTCCTGTATGTTTGCTGCAAATGTTCGGGAACGACGCGAACGTCGGCAAAGACGGTCATGAAGTTCGTATCCCCATTCCAACGCGGTACCACGTGGAAGTGGGCGTGAGCCTCAACCCCCGCCCCTGCTACCGTACCCAGATTGAGCCCGACGTTGAAGCCATCAGGGGACATGAGTTTTCGGAGCATCACAACAGACCAGCGGAGTGTCTTCGTGAGATCCAGCAACTCCTCGTCGCTCAGCCCGTCCAGGGTCGGCTTGTGCTTCCAGGGAGCAACCAGGAGATGACCATTGTTGTACGGGAAACGGTTCATCATGACCATGGAGAGCGGGCCGCGGTAGAGGATCAGCCGCTCCTCATCGCCTTCGCCGTTCCCCTCGGGACAGAAGATACATCGCTGTCGTCGCTGCCCGAGAATATAGTCCATTCGCCAAGGGGCCCAAAGGTTCTGCATGAGATGATCCGTCCACTTCCTCCCTCAGGAGATCGCTCCGGCGGTGCCCTCCTCGTCCCAACATCGCCGCCTCCTGATGGAAACAGGGCAACATTCATGAGCGTTTTTGCGAGTATACCAGCATCTCTCAAAAAGACAAGCATTTTGCCCCTGCCGCGGGCCTTGAGCCCCTTTCGGGGGCGAGCGGCGCTACGGGGCATCCGCCGGCACAAGCTCCACCTCGCCCCAGGCACCAACCCTATCCCCCATGATGATCACCACCCCGAGCACTCCCTCAATCTCCGGGGCCACGGCGAGGGCTCGATTGATGTCGCCACGATTCTTCACCTGATTGCCGATTCTCGTGGCGGCAGCATCGGCGATCGCTGCCGAGGGGGATATGACCGTGACCGCATCGGCGCGGCCGAAACTCAGGGAAGGACCCACCGTGCCCGAGGAGGTGCAGACACCCAGGGGCGTCTGCTCCGGTCTGATCCGAAGGGCGAGCTTTTCACTCAACACCGAGGGGCCGGCAAAAATCCCTATCTGCAAGGGCGAGTCCACCCGAAGGAAACAGTCGCCGCCGTTCTCCACTACTACCTCCCTGCTCTCCTCCAGGAGCGCGCGCCCTACCGCTTCAGCAATGGCGCCGGCCACTGCCGCCATGGGGCCGACACCGCAGGTCCGTCCCGCTGCCAGCATCTCTCGGACGATAGGAGGCGCCAGGTGGTCGTCGGGCAGCGGGACGAGGGAATGAAGGAACTCGGGATGATTAGCAATGTAGCCCTCGAGGGGCCCTCGCACCTCGTAGATGACCCTTTCCGCCAGGGTCGCCAGACAGGACTCGGCGAAAATGAAAAGATCCGTCTCCTTGACCGCCACCTCGAAGGCGACAAGGCGCTCGTGACGCAGGGAATGACGGTAACGCCGCTCTCGATATTCGGGCATGGGGGTGGTTGATTGTACGTTATTCGTTATTCGTTATTCGTTCACTAGGGGTTCCTAAAGGGTGAAAGGCATAAGGCGCAAGGGGAGAAGCTGATCCCCGAGCCCCAGCCCCTGCGACAGTCATGGTGTTTGACCTTCGACATTTGTCATTCGATCCCCGCCTCCTCCCCATACCGCATCTCCAGCCGGAGCTCACCCAACTCCTTCCGGAGATCCTCCTGAAATGCCCCGTCAGGTCGAACGGCGAAGTTCTCCGGGAGCTTCTGCACCACCTCCGTTTGCTGTCCAAGGTGAAGATGGAGAAAGAGGCCGCACCGGCCGGGATGAGCGCGGATGACCTTCTCCAACCTCTCCAGCCTCTCCCTCGACAGCCCTTGGGTGTGGAGGTGAAGACGGACGGAGGTGGCGAGACCGACGGCTGCCTCGTCGAGCGTCATCATGTCATCCGCCACCAGACGCACTCGATCCGCGTCTCTCACCAGTCGCCCGGCGATCAGGATCACCGCACCCCGCTCAAGCCCTTTCCCGTAACCGGCAAGGGTATCGGCAAAGATCACGACCTCTAGAGAGCCGGAAAAGTCCTCAAGCTCGACAAAGTGAAGCGGCTCGTTCTTTCGACTCCGGCCCTCTCTCACGGACCGGATCACGCCGCCCACTCTGGCCCGAGCACCCTCATGGAGCCGACTGATCTGGGAGGTGCCGCCCGGCGAGAGCTGCTCCAGAAGGGCACGATACTCGCCCAGGGGGTGGGCGGAGAGTGAGAATCCCAAGGCCTCCTTCTCGTGGGCGAGCCTTTCCAGCTCGCTCCACTCCGGCTCTCCGCCCACCCCCTCCGCCGCCGGACCATCCTCGCGGACCGCCTCAAAGAGGACCATCTGACCGGAACGCGCCGCGTCCATGACCGCCGGCAGCAGGCTGACAAGGCGCTTACGCCCGGCTCCGAGGCAGTCGAGCGCCCCCGCCTTGATGAGCGCCTCAAGGGCGCGGCGTCCCAGGAACTCCCGCTCGACGCGGGCACAAAGTTCCGCCAGGGTTCGAAAGGGACCCCCCTCCCGGCGCGCTCGAACAATGGCCGCGGCGGTGGTCTCGCTTACGTGGCGGACGGCGGCAAGGCCAACACGAAGAGCGTCCCCTTCCACGGCAAATTCCACCTCGCTCACGTTGATGTCGGGGGGGAGAAGTTCGAACCCCTCGGCTCGACAGGCGCCCACGTGATCTTCAAGAAGATCCCATTGCCGGAGCTCGCTGCTCAGCAGCGCCGCCAGGAAGTGCTGCGGAGCTCGGGCCTTGAGAGCGGCAGCCTGGAGCACGAGGTAGGCCCGACCCACAAGCTGACTCTTGTTCTGCGTCAGCGGCGTCTCCCGTTCCAGGCGTGACCAGAGGGAATCCGCCTCCTCGGCGGCATTCCCTCGTGCCTGGGCGGCGGCGAGGAAACTCTGCCGGAATTCCTCCCTATCCTCGGCTCCGTATCTCATGAGCACCCGGCGGAGTGCATCCGCCCGCTCCAGCGTCCAGCCGGTAGTATGGGCGATCAGCCTCGTAGCATCGACGTCGAAGAGAAGAGCCTCCGGCTCCGGGCCGATCTCGCTTACCCCGGCACCGGGGTCTCCTTCCCCCTCCACGGGTCGAGTCTTGCTCAGACCCGTCTCCCGCCGCGAGAGGGCCATCACAAGGAGGAGATCGTCCCAGGTTCTAGGTTTCCGGCTGAACAGCAAAGCTCGCGCCCCTTCGGTGTCCAGGTGGGGGAGGCCGGCTGTTCTTCCCTCGCAGAGGAGGTTGAAGGCGGCCTTGTCTTTCCAGGGAAACACCTCCAGAGCGGCGGCTCCTGCCGCTCCGGAGATCCTTGCCATCACACTCAGGGTCCTGCTAGTGAGAAGGTCAAACTTCACGAGCCCCACTCGTTCCAAGGCGCGCATGTCATACTGACTGACCCATTCATCCTGGGCATCGCGGAACAGGGGAACCTTCTCCGTCAGGGGGCCTTCCCCGATAACGACCCCGGTCGCATGGGTGGTCACATGGCGCGGCAGGCCCTCCAAGGCGATGCCGAGCCGGACGAGCCCCTCCCGGGAGAGATGAGGCGCCTCGAAGGTGCCCCGGCCGGGAGAGGCGTCGATCTCGTCGTCCTCTTCATCCGGACTGGGGGCGAGCACCTTCCCCAGATCGCGAATGGCGGAGCGCATCTGCATGGTACCAAGCGCAACGATGTGGGCTACCCGGTCCGGTCCGTAAGTTCGACAGAGGTACCCGTACACCTCGTCACGTCTTTCGGTGGCAAAGCTCGGATCCAGGTCCGGAATCTCCGGATGGAGCGGATTCGCTAGGTGCTCGAAGAGAAGGTCCTGCTCCACCGGGTCGATCTCGGTGATACCCAGGGCCAAGGCGGTGAGACTTGCTCCCGCGGCGCCGCTCCCCGGCCCCACCGGAATGGCCTTCTTTCTCGCGAAGCCGACGAAATCAGCGACGATGAGGAAGTAATCAGCGAGCTTCAGGCGCTCGATGACGGCAAGCTCCTGTTCAAGCCGCTGGCTGTACCGGTGTGACACCGCGCCCCCTTGCGCCAGCCGCTCCCGCAGCCCGGCCTGCGCCTGCTTCGCTAGAACCTGCTCGGCGCTTTCCCCGTGGGGCACGGAAAACCTGGGCAGGTGGATCCTCCCGAGCTCGAGGTCCACGTTGCAGCGCTCGGCGATGGCAAGGGTAGTCGAGATCGCACCGGGCAGGTGGGAAAACTCCGCCTTCATTACCTCCGGTGCCGGGAAGGCGAGAACGGGGATGGATGGGATCTCGCCTAGGGTGAGGCCTTGCCGCAACGCGGCCAGAATACGAAGAAGCTCCGCGTCTTCGGCGTCAAGGAGGTGACTGTTGGCAGTTGCCACCACCTGCAAGTCCATGGAACGGCCGAGCTGGACCAGCTCGCCGTTCAACCGGCGGTGGGCATCGCTACGCGGCGGCTGGAGTTCGATGAAGAAACGATCCTTGCCGAATACCTCCCGGTAGCCTGCGGCCCTGGCGTGAGCCCGGTCGGGGTCGTCGGCAAGAAGCGGCCCTGCCAGATCGCCGCGGCGACAGCCGCTGAGAAGAATGAGCCCCTGGTGATGGTCGAAGAGCCGGCTTCGTGGCACGGCAGGCTCGTTCTGCCAGCCCCTCGCCGCGAGGTTCGCATCTCGCCGGTTTCCGCCGCCTGGCCGTCTCCGACTCCCAGCTCGCAGCCGAGAATCGGCTTTATGCCCAAGGCATAGGCCTGGTCATAGAACTCGATGGCGCCGAAGAGGTTGCCGTGGTCGGTGAGGGCAAGGGCGGGCAGGCGAAAACCTTTGGCTCGTTCGAGGAGCTGGGGCAGGCGGATAGTGCTGTGGAGCAGGCTATAGACCGAGTGGACGTGCAGATGGACAAAGTCAGCCTGACGCATGGCTACAAAACACTTTCCCTACTCCCACTCGATAGTGCTCGGCGGCTTAGAGGAGATATCGTAGACGACCCGGTTGACTCCCGCCACCTCGTTGATGATTCGGCTGGACAT
>JAGFXI010000180.1 GCA_017861095.1 Deltaproteobacteria bacterium
GAAAAGGACGGGCGCTGCAAACCACAGAAATGCCCCAAGTGCGGCAGAACCAAGAGCTTTGAGAAGAAAGGCTGATGCCGGTATGGGTGAATCCGTGTCACGGTGCTGCCATGGAACCTTGAGGACCCTCTGTTGGTTGCGGCTAAGTTTACTGATCGTCTGATAACTTAAAGAAAGGAGAAGGGTAATGTCTAATACGGAGCAGAATTTAAGGGAAGCTTTTGCCGGTGAGTCACAGGCCAATCGTCGATACCTTGCCTTCGCCAAGCAGGCGGAGAAAGAGGGGCACCCCCAGGTGGCCAAGCTTTGCCATGATCGAAGAGGCCAAGAAAGAACGAGAAAAGGCAGCCGAGCGGTCCTTCACCTATGCGAATGAAGTCGAGAAGGTGCACGCGAACCTGTACCAGAAGGCCCTCGACAACCTCGGCAAGCTTCCCGAGGCGGACTACTACGTGTGTTCCGTGTGTGGCTACACCTGCGAAAACGAGCCGCCTGACCGATGCCCGGTCTGCAATGCCGTCAAGAAGGCCTTTTTCAAAGTGGACTGATGACGGGTGAGTTCGGGCGGAGCAGGTCGGGGGGTGAGACTGTCTGTCGAAGGCTCGTCGCCCCCCTCTTGGGCACGGAACTGAGGAGAAACGGAGCGGTGCGAGGGAGTGACAAAAAGATGCTCACCATCGATGAGATCAAGGCTAACCGGGAGATCATGAGCTGTCTTAATCTTGATCTGACTCCCGAGCGCGCTGTCGCGCTCTACCTAGAGTGGGGGTCCTCTTGGGCCCACGGCCGAGATTTCGTCCGCTCCGAGGGGGACGTAAGCTGTTTTTTCAAGATCGACGCCTGGGAGGCCCCGGCCACAGTCCTTCTCGTCCGTCAGAGCATTAGCGACGAAACGGTCCTCGGCGAGGTCGAGGTGCCGGCTGAGCTTGTGGCTCGGGCACTGCAGTCCTGGGGTGGGAAACGGGGTACTTACGGGCTGACCGACGAGCTCAGAGGCTGGTTGAAGCAGGAGCTCACAGGTGTTGGGGAAGAACAGGGGTGAGGGGCTAATCGAGGAAGGGTCAGGTTTGGGGTAGTTCAACCGCTCTTGATCCGCCAGCCGTCACCAAGCGCCAGACCCCGGCCGGGGCTGGCGTTTTACTCTTCCCAGCCGATAAGTCTTGACTGCAAGAACCGCGAGAACATATGATCGAGGCCTATTTTGTAACATCTTGAGGGCGCACGGAGGCTGAGCATGGATACGCAAGCACTGATTGCCATGTTGAACAATGATCTCGCTGAAGAACACGCGGCCATCATCCGGTATCTCGTTCACGCCTATCTCGAAGGGGAGGACACGCCGGTCGGAGCGAATATGCTCTCCCGGGCCCGAGAAGAGATGTGGCACATGCACTGGCTGGGGATGATCATCGGCAAGCTCGGGGGGGAGCCCAATATGACCCCCGCGAAGTATCCCTTCGATCCCACGAGCAGAACCACGATTTTCAAGTCTTATGTCAGGTATGAAGAGAAGCTCGTACCCCACTACAACGGCGAGGCGGCCAAGGTCGACGATCCTCACATTAAGCGGGTCCTTCAACGGGAGGCCTGGGAATCGGCCATGCACGCCAGGAAGTTCCAAAGGCTTCTCGGCAAGCTCTCCCCCGAGATGGCCGCCGGCCAACCCGGGGGAGAGAGGGAGGTGCCAGAGGCCTTTGTCGAGCGGCTGCAAGGCCTGGTGGCGAGCAAGTACACCGAGATGCTGCAGCACCTCCGGACCGCTTGGGTCTACCAGCAGACCGGGATCGTGGGATGGCAGGTGATGGACTTCTCCATGACCAAGATGAAGCAGCTCGCCCACCTGGCGGAGCCCGTTGCCGAAAACGCGGCGGAGCCTCGCTTCAAGGCGAGCAAACTCGACCTGAGCGCCAGTATCGGGCAGGCCCTGGAGAGGGCCCTTGAGGATGTGCGGGCGTCCCGGGCCGAGCACCTGAAATTCCAAGCGGAGCCCGAGACTCAGAGGCACGCAGGTCTCGTCATCAATCTCGACTTTACGGTTCAGCAAGAACAATACGAAGCGGAGGAGATCGAGGGGTGGCTTGAGGAGGTTTGAGAACCCGACCGGAGGACAGGAGGCGATCATGGCGAAGATTGGTGTGCTCCTTTCAGGTTGTGGCGTGTTCGACGGTGCCGAGATTCACGAGGCCGTTATCACCCTGCTGGCACTGGACCGGGCGGGAGCGGAGACCGTTTGCATGGCTCCCAACATCGACCAGTACCACGTGGTGAACCACCTCACCCAGGCGGTGACGAAGGAGAAGCGAAACGTTCTGGTGGAGTCGGCCCGCATCGCCCGCGGGAACATCAAGGATCTCAAGGAGGTGAAAGCGACTGACCTCGACGGCCTCATCATTCCCGGAGGTTTCGGCGCAGCGAAGAATCTGAGCGATTTTGCCTTCAAGGGACCCGAAGCAACCGTGAACCCCGACGTCACCCGTCTGCTCAAGGAGATGACTGCGTCGAAGAAACCGATCGGGGCCATATGTATTTCCCCGGCCCCGCTCGCCAAGGCCCTCGGCGACAAGAAGCCGGAGGTGACTATCGGCAACGACCCCGGAACAGCAAAGGCCATTGAGGCCATGGGCGGCAAGCACCACGCGTGCACGGTGGACATGATCCACCTTGACGCAAAGAATAACGTGGTGACCACTCCGGCCTACATGCTCGGCCCCGGCATCAAGGATGTGGCGACCGGTATTGAAAAACTGGTTGCGAAGGTGATGGATCTGGCGAAGAAGAAGTAATCCCTTCTGTTTTCGCAAGGGTTTGTCCGGCTCAGAGCTCTAGCGCCCGGATTCGGATGGGCTGGATGACGCCCGGCGGGTACGGGCCCTCTCCCGCGTGATGAGCAGGGTTGATTGAATTAGGGGTGAGATCATGGCAGCGAAGGTGATCATTTACGGTAAGTCAGGCTGACCCTACACGGAGAAGGCTCGGGAAGCCTACGGCGAGAAGGCCGACTATATCGACGTCAAGACGAATGCGGACAAGCTCGATGAGATGCTGAAGCTCTCCAAGGGCACGCGGAAAGTACCGGTGATCGTTGAAGGGAAGAAGATCACCGTCGGCTACGGGGGCACGTGAGGGGTCTGAGTTTCCACCGGTGGTGGAAACGGTGGCTCCGGCCAGCATCGCGGCCCCTGAGGCGGGCTAGAGTACCTTCACCATCTGGAACCCGCAGGGCAACCCGGGCGCCGCAGCCTGAATCGCGCCCTCGGAGCCCAGCACCTTGACGAGCCCTCGCTCTGCTACCCCCTGGATAGCGTCCGCAAAGGACCGAAAATCCCCTACCGTCGTGCCGAGAACCTCGTCACGGAGCCGCTGCCGCGCCTCGCGGGTCTCGCCGGTGAGATGCCACACCATTGAAGTGAAGCCCTTGGCGTCGGGCAGCAGGTACGTGTCGATATCGCCGATGGTGCCGATGATGCTCTTCGTCAACTCATCGTCGTTGAGCTCGACGGTGCGCAGAAACCCAGCGGTTTGATCGAATGCCTCCAAGGTCTTAAGGAGGTTTGGATCCCGGTAAGAGACAAATGTGAGGACGCCGGAGAGGTGACCAAAGAGGCAGAAGGCGCCGTAAGCCCCACCCTGGACCCTGATCCTCTCCCAGAGCCACGCTGTCCGGAGGTACCGGGTGATGACCTTGGCCGACCCGTGGAACCGGTACCCCAGATCATAGAGATTCGCCCCTTTGCCCACGAAGTTGACCTGGGCGGGAATGGTCAAGCCCTCGCATCCGGGAAACGCATCAGGCGACCATGATACAGTGGTTGTGGACGCTGCGGGGAGCAGGCCCAGAAACTCCGCAACCCGGGGCTCCACCTCCCGCCAGTTTCCCTCATCGACGGTGATGTTCGTTAGCACACTCCGCCGGTTGATTAGCGCCCGGCGGAGTTCCTCAAGTCGCGTCAGAAGACCGGGCCAGTCATTTTCCACCTCGAGGGTGAGCCCTTGGAGGAATGCGAGATAACTCACTCCCTGCATCTGCTCTGAAACCCAGTCGGCCTCGCTGAAGTGGGAACGCAGCCTCAGGTTGACGAAGTGATGGCCCTCGGGCACGAGTCTCTCTTCCTGGCGCGCCTTCTCTTCCAGCACCATCTGCCGGAACCGATCCCGATTGTCGAGACGAACCGTAAGGAGCACGTCGCGAAGGATAGCGAGGAGCTCACCTGCCTGCTCCTTCATGGCCTTGGCGCGGAGAAATAACCAGGAGGCGGCTTCTCTCGAGCCGCTGACCGCGGAGTTGAAGGACTTGGAGACAATGCCGCCGGTCTTGCGGCTAATCCGCTGGGTGAGACTGACAAAGTCCTCCGTCTCCGTCCCCATCTCCAGGAGTGCCCGGCCGAAGAGACGCACGAAAGGGAGCGACTGCTGGGGGAGGCCGTGGAGGTTGAATCCCAGGTCGAGGTAGAGGATCCCATTGGTGAAGAGATCGTGATAGAGGATACCGGCACCGTGACGCTCCATGGGGGTTAAGGGGATCGTCTTGTTCTTCCGCTCGAGGTCCGAGAGCCTCAGCATGGGGATGGCGGCAAGCGCTTCCGGTGGGTCGGGGGTCTGCTGTCTCTCCGTCAGCTCGCGCTTAGCTGTGACCACCGCCGCCAGTTCTTCCGGGGTCATGCTGGCGCGGGCGGTCATGAGCCGTTTCTGCTCCTCCACCTCTTCCCGAGCACTCAACGCTGGGTCCGGTTCGAGAATAAGTATCGTTCGGTGCGGGTTCTCGAGAAAGAACCGCTCGATGAGCGAGGAGAGGAACGAGCGCCCGGAGGCGAGTTTCGCTTTCACCGCTGAGAGAGGCGCTTCGAAGGCGATGGGGGCAACGGGATCTCCACCATAGAGCCATGAGATAAGGGAGCGGAGGAGGAGCAGGAGCCCCCGCGGATAGCTCCCCGAGTGGTTTTCACGAAGGCGAAACTCGATGGTGTTGATGGCGGCCTCAATGGTCAACGGATCGAGGCCTTCCTTCACCAACCTGGTGAGGGTCTCCCAGATGACAGTCTCGACCCGAGCAGCGTCGCTGATATTGATCCCTTTGAGCCCGGTGGAAAAATACATGTGACGGAGCTCATCCTCCAGGCCCCCTCCGGCGAGATCCTCGCCCAGTCCGGAGTCGATGAGAGCTTTCCGGAGCGGCGAGGCAGGCATACCCAGGAGCATGTAGTTCAGCATCCGGAAGGT
>JAGFXI010000181.1 GCA_017861095.1 Deltaproteobacteria bacterium
AGATCCATAGCATCGCTCCTCTCAGTGATCGGATGTTGAGCTCCATATTTGTGGTCTGCTTATAGCGAAAAACCGCCACCATGTAAAGCAAAAATGCCGTTCACCCGCCTCCCCTCCGTCGCACGCTACCCTCTCCGCCACTGGGAGCGAGAGAGTTAAGAAAGCCAGGGTCGCTGCCATCAGGCGGAGGGACTCCCTCCCCCGAAGGCCGCGGTAAGAAATGGTTGACAGGCGAGCGCCTGAGGCTCATATTAAATCGTTTGCGTTGGTGAAAAGTAATTGAAGGGCTTCTGCGTGAGGAAAAGAGACATGGAAAAGGAACGATGCGACGTTAGCGTCCAGTGTGACACCTGTGACGGCTCCGGCAAATGCAAGAACGAGGACCAACAGAAAAGACGGCTCGAGCACAGGCTCTTCCAGATTCGTCACAAGATTATCGTCATGAGCGGCAAGGGCGGAGTGGGCAAGAGCACGGTAGCCACCAACCTGGCCGCCGCAATGGCTCTGAGAGAATACCGGGTGGGCATTCTCGATGCCGACCTTCACGGTCCGAATATCGCAAGGATGTTGGGTCTCGAAGGCCGGTCTCTCACCGCGAGCGGTGACAGCGTTGACCCCATCGAGGTCTCCAACAATCTCAAGGCGGTATCCATGGCCCTGCTGGGTTACGACCCCGATCAGGCGATCATCTGGCGTGGGCCGCTCAAGCACGCTGCCATCAGGCAATTCGTTAGTGACGTGAACTGGGGTGATCTGGACTTCCTCTTTATCGACCTCCCTCCCGGAACAGGAGACGAAGCGCTCAGCGTGGCAAACATCCTCAGGCAGGTGGACGGCGCCGTGATCGTCACCACCCCCCAAGACGTTGCCTTGCTTGATGCCAGAAAGGCGGTCAGCTTCAGCAAACTCCTGAACGTCCCGGTACTCGGCATCGTGGAGAATATGAGTGGCATGGTCTGCCCGCACTGCGGAGGAAAGATCGAGCTGTTCAAGGTAGGGGGTGGCGAGAAGGCGGCTGCGGAGTTGGGAGTTCCCTTCCTCGGGCGCATCCCGATGGATCCGCGAATTGTGGAACTGTGCGACAGCGGCAAACCCTTTGTCGCGGAAGGGATCGACTCGGAGGCGAAAACCGCCTTCGTGGCCCTCACCCAGAAGCTCGTCGATGCCTTGACGCCCGCGGGGGAGGCGCCAGGTGTGGTCCACTGAGCGCCTGCTACGGGACCCTGATGTGGAGAGTGAATGAACCTTGAGCATCCGGGGGTGCGTCGCGAAAATTCATTCTTGAATGCTGAACACCGATGACGTATCATGAAGCAGTCCAGCATATTCAATCCCCCACTCAATTGAGAATAGGCATGGAGGCGAGGAATGGAAGATTTCGAAGAGGTCTGTTACACGAGGGAAGGCGCTATCGAACGAGCCATCGAGATGGAGCAAGACAGCTTCCGGGTATATCGGAAGGCCTACGATTTGGTTGAAGATCGGCGGGCAAAGAAGCTCGTGAAGGAGTTTGCCCTCGAAGAGCTCGAGCACAAGTATACGCTGGAAAAGGCCTTCCTCGAGGAGGAGGTTGCGCTCCATGATGCCGGAATGGACCAGGGCCCGAGCATGCAGCTTACCCTCCTGCTCCAAAAGAAGCCCATCGGGCCCGATTCCACCGCTCAGGATGTCATGATCTACGCAATGCACGAAGAGAAGCGGAGCGTCGACTTTTACGGCAAGATGGCGCAGCAATGTGGTGCTGCACCTATGGCATCCATGTTCAACCGTCTGGCCAAAGACGAAAGCAAGCATCTCGCAGGCCTGGAAGAGCTCTACGAGAGCATCTACATGCCGGACATGTAGAGGTTTGTCGTGGGAAGTCTTCGTCCTCTTGTGGCACGAGGAGAGGGCGAGATTGGCACTCGGAGATCAGGTGAGGGAGGGGTGGAAAGCCTTCCCTCATCAGCTCAGCCGTTCAAGTCCGCCCTCGCCACTTAATCGCCGAGGACTCCTCGACCACGTGTCCCGGGTTCCGCATGCAGAGCCGCTGATCCGCCCGCCTCTTCACCCGAGGTAATCAAGCCTGTGCTTCATGGTGCCTAGCCCGTTGATTCTAGCTCGCGCGCTCTTATCTTCTCCGTGTCACATTCGGGGCCCAGCAACTTGAAGCGTCCATGGAGGTTATCCCATGCGGGCGGCAACCGCGGTCGTCTACATTTCGGCTCTCTTGCTCATGGCTGTATCCTTCCTGTGCCGCTTGCCTGCGGTCGCCGCCGTTTCCTCCATCCCTAGCCACCGGATAACGGCAAGCTTCGATCTGGAGAAGCAGCAAATCAAGGGAAGCGTCGAGATCACCCTGCCGCAGGATGTGAACGCCATACGGGTGGGAAAAGATCTTCGCGTCCGGACTCTCTTGCTCAATGGGAAGCCGGTCGTTCCCAGCGTTGCGAGCGGAAGCGTCGCCCTGCCACCCCATCCTGACCGGAGCATCATCCTCATCGACTACGAGGGCGTTTTCCGGGAAGGCAGGGGTCCCGATCCTGCCAATATAATCGGTCGCGACGGTGCCTATCTGACCGGCGACTGGTATCCGGGAGCCGATTCCCCCCTCGCCCTCTTCTCCCTCAAGGTGTACGTTCCCGAGGGCTTTCACGCAGTGTCCGAGGCCGACGCCGTCGCCACGGCTGAGAGCGGAGAGCGCCACCTGGTTGCATTCGATTTTCCCCATCCCGTCCCCGGCATCCACCTGGTCGTGGCGCCCTACGTGATCACACGCGATCGGTTCAAATCGATTGAGATTGTTACATACTTCCTCCCCGAGGATCAGGGGTTGGCTGAGCAGTATCTCGCCTATGCCCGGAGGTACCTGCAAATGTACGAGGAGTTGTTGGGGCCGTACCCCTTCCGTCGCTTCGCCGTGGTGGAGAATATCCTTCCCACTGGATACGGTATGCCGACCTTCACGCTCCTCGGGCGGCAGGTGCTGAAGTTACCTTTTATCCCGGAGACCTCTCTTGGCCACGAAATACTCCACTCCTGGTTCGGAAACTCGGTCTACGTGGACTACAGGGGCGGCAACTGGAGCGAGGGTCTGACCTCCTACCTGGCCGATCACCATTACGCCGTCCTCCGCGGTGAAGGGGCCGAGTACCGGAAGAACATCTTGGAAGAATATGAAAGCTATGTCCACCGGGACAACGAGATCGAACTGCGCGATTTCGTCTCGGGTGAGGACCGTGCCTTGCGGGCGGTGGGCTACGGCAAGGCAGCCATGATCTTCCATATGCTAGAGGGCCGGATCGGCGCCGATGCCTTTCACGCCGGGCTCAAAAGGCTGGCCAAGGAGCGGCGGTTCAAGGTCACCTCCTGGGCTGATCTCCAGAGGGTTTTCTCGCAGGGCTCCGGGCAAGATCTTCGCCACTTCTTCAGCTTCTGGCTGGATCGGAAGGGTGCCATCGAGATCACGGCCGGTCAGCTCAGGGTCAGTGAAGGCGGGAAGGCCTACCGGCTGGAGCTGCCCCTCCGGGTGGAAGGTGCACCCTTCCCCGTTGAGATTCCCGTCTCCGTGGTTACCAGCGCCGGCAGCGAAATGCGGGCGGTAAGAATGACCACATCTGAGCAGACCCTCACCCTGTCGGTGACTGCTCCGCCACGGAAGGTCGCGATCGACCCGGACTACGACCTGTTCCGGATGCTCGCTCCGTCGGAGAGGCGGCCTCTCTGGAGTCGCCTCCTGGGAGATCCCACCCGAACCCTCGTGCTTCCCGAGAGGAACGGTGACAAGTATAGTTCTCTCACGGAAGAGCTTCGGCGCCGGGGCTTCCGAACCGTGCCGGTGGGCGAGGTTACCCGGGCTCGCCTCCAGGAAGGTGCTTATATCTTCTTGGATTGTGCTCCGGAGTGGATCTCGGCTTTCTCGAAGCGCAAGACCGCCGCCCCTGGGTTCAGCCTGGAGATCAAGGGAAACCCCTTCAATCCCCGCCACGTGATTGGTCTGGTTCAGGCAACCGACCGGGAAGAGGTCCAGGCTGTCGGTTCACGTCTTTTCCATTACGGGCAGCAAAGCAGGCTCGAATTCTCTCGAGGGCGGAATGTGGTCAAGGAGGCCGGGCCAGGGGATCTAGGCATTCAGGTAGATGTGCCGCCTCGAGCAACGGGGGTTCCCGGGACGGCGGGCATGCCCCTCTCTGCTATTGTCAGCGCCGTAGCCGATAAGACTATCGTCTACGTGGGCGAGCGACACGATCGGTATGGGGACCATCTTGCCCAATTCGAGGTGATCCAGGGGTTGCATGAACGCCACCACGAACTGGCTATTGGTATGGAGATGTTCCAGGGTCGCTATCAGAAGGCCCTCGATGACTACATAGCCGGCACCGTCGATGAAGAAACGTTCCTCCGCAAAGCCCATTACTTCACGAGCTGGGGGTTCAACTACTTTCTCTACCGGGATATCCTTCTCTACGCCCGCAACGAAAAGGTCCCGGTAATCGGCCTCAACATTCCCAGGGAGGTGGTGAGCAACGTTGCCCGGCGCGGTCTCGCCAATCTGAGCGAGGAGGAGAGGGCTCTCTTGCCGAAGGAGATGGATGGCGCCGATGAGGGCTACAGGGAGCGTCTGCAACGGGCCTTCGACATGCACCAAACGGAGATGCCGGGTGGCGATCTCCCGAGGCAGGTGGAATCCTTTATCGAGGCCCAGGTCCTTTGGGACGAGAGCATGGCAGCAGCGATCGCGAATTATCTGGCGCACCGTCCCGGTTCCCGGATGGTGATCCTCGCGGGAAACGGCCACCTGGAGTTCGGCTCAGGGATTCCAAAGCGCGCCTATCGGTTGACCGGCAAGAGCTACGCCACCATTCTTCCTCACTCCGGCGGCCCGCTGGAAGAAGGCATCGCCGACTATATCCTGTTCCCCCCGAGCGCCCAGGCACCTGAGGCGCCGAAGCTTCTCGTTGCCATTGAGCCGAGCGGTGAAGGACCGGTGGTGAAGGGGTTTTCTCCCGGGAGTGGGGCCGAAGAGGCGGGCATCAAGGAGGGAGATGTCATCGTAGGTCTGGATGACCGAAAGGTCTCCGACCTCGACGATCTGCAGGCCTTTCTCGTCTTCAGACGACCCGGGGAAGAGGTCCTGGTGGCCGTGACTCGGGGGGGAG
>JAGFXI010000182.1 GCA_017861095.1 Deltaproteobacteria bacterium
AGGAAGTCCGCAGTGGAGCGCCACCGGCGCTTGGCCCAGCTGGTTTTCTGCGCTGCCGTCGCCACGACTCTCGTGATGACGAAGCCGTCGATAGAGAACTTCTACACTCATAGTCTGATAGACCTCTTCGCCTATAGTCTCGTCACGGCGGCTACCGTGGGGAGGCTATGGTGCAGCCTGTATGTTCGCGGCCGAAAGAGCAAATGCCTGTGTCAGGACGGCCCCTATTCCGTGTGCAGGAATCCCCTCTACCTCTTCTCTTTCCTGGGACTCACGGGCGTGGCTTTGGCCTCGGAGCGTCTGGCCCTCATGATCGTGGTCCCGGTGCTCTCGTCGGGATACTATCTTGCCCTCATCAGGTCCGAGGAAAAAAGATTACGGGCGTTGTTTGGCGAGGAATACGAAGCATATTGCGCCAGGGTGCCCCGGATCGTTCCTCACGTGAAGGGTTATTCCACTCCCGAGACGGTAGCGGTGACCGTGGATCACTATCTCCCTGGGATCATCAAAGCCATGGGCTACTTGTGGATGCTCTTCCTGGTGCAGCTCATGGAAACGTTGGCGCCGGTTGCGTGGTGAGTCCCGTAGGCTCCCGAGCTCAGGGTCGAAACAATGCCGGCTCTCCTTCACCAGGAAGCTGACAGACTCTTGTCCCCGTCGCACCCCTCCTGAAGCAAACCCTTTATCGCTATGTTGTTTCCGAGCGCTCATCCGGCAGCGGGGAACGCATGACGCACGGGATTCGAGCAGACGAGCAGTCCTCAGGCGTTTTCGAGCTGATGTTCTTAGAAATTCAGATGGAGGCCCAGTACCAACGTATCGATGTGGTCTCTCCCACTGTTCTCTGTTCGGCTCGAGCCGATCTCATGGGCCGTCTCCACCCGCTCGTAGCCGAGCTTGACGTTGGCGTTGTAACCTCTGACGAAGTAGGTCAGACCGAGGCGGTAGGCGCCCTCATAACTCTCGGCATCGTCGGGGCTACGGGTATCCTTTATTGGCAAGATCAAAACATACGGCATTGGTTCCGGAACCACAAGACATCGACTCTCGACAATCTGTCTCCGATCGTGGAGAAGTTCGGGGTCTTCGGCGTCGACCTCGGGCTCCTCGCCCTGTATGGCGGTACGGGATATCTCGTCAAGAACGAGAAAATGAAGGAGACCGCCCTGCTCTCCCTCGAATCCTTCCTGGTGTCCGGTGCGATTACGGTCGGGGTGAAGGGAGCCGTAGGGAGAGCGAGGCCCGATGTAGGGGGGAAGAGTGACTTCAGGCCATTTTCCCTTGACCTGGAGTACACGTCATTCCCGTCCGGGCACGCGAGCGATGCATTCTCCATCGCCTCGGTCTTCGCCGACATGCACGATAGCCCCTCGGTCGGCGTCGCCGCTTACAGCATTGCCTCTTTGGTGGGCCTCCAGCGGATCTATGCCGATAGGCACTGGGCCTCTGACGTCCTTGTCGGCGCAGCCATCGGAACCGTCGTCGGGAAGAGCGTCGTTTACCTCCACAAGGAAAGGAAGGATTCGGCTTACGTGATCCCACTCGTGGATCCATCCGCAGGCAGGTTCGGGATAATGGTGGGGAAGAGTTTCTAGCCGGGGGGCATGCGGTGAATCGGGCTACGGCACACGGCCATGACGTAGTCTTCACTGCCAGCCCGGAACCGCCGGCCGGCTAGCGCTGAGCGTCTGCGTCTCTCCGAAATAGGGAAGGTTCGGCTTTCTTTCCAAGCCGGGACAACTATCGTTGAGAATCCTTGCCGTTCGAATCGGGAAAATCGAGCGAGACTCGTGTCCCAACGCCCTGGGAAGTTTCGACGAGTATCTCTCCTCCATGCTCTTTGACAATACGCTGGGTGATCGCCATGCCGAGGCCTGTCCCCTTTGGCTTCGTGGTGAAGAACGGCTTGAATATGCGTTCCAGATGCTCCGCGGGGATCCCCGTTCCCTGGTCCTCTATGACAATCCGTAGAGAACCGCCGTTGCGTGAAGCCCGGAGTCGGACCTCCTTTCCCCCGGGAGAGGCATCGAGAGCGTTCTGGAGGATGTTGACCAGTGCCTGGCACACCCTTTGCCGATCAAGCATCGCCCGCTTTGATAGGACGTCGCAGGAGCAGGCGAGCCGAACCCCCCGTTTTCGGAACTCTTCCTGGAGGGCCTGCCGCACCTCTTCGAACAGCGAGTCCACCTCTATCTCCTCCCGCTGAAGAGGCATTTGGCGCGCAAAGCAGAGCATGTCTTGGGTCATCTTTTCCAGCTTGGCACTCTCTCGCTCCACGATTTCCAGGTAGGAAGAGGCCTTATCGGTGAGCGCATGGCTCTCTCGAATCCTGCGAAGGAAGCCCCGCATGGGAATTACCATGTTCTTTATCTCGTGAGCAACCAAGGCAACGGTCTCTCCAAGGGTCGCCAAGTACTGAAGCTCCTGGTTGATGATCCTTTGCTGCCGTTCGCGGTCTGCCAGGATGCCGACGACCGGTCCGGCTACGTTGAACAGGCAGAGTTCCAGGAGTTGGTCATAAAAGAGAGCGCCATGGTGTTGGGAACCCAAGAGCACGTGTGGCAGGCAGATGATCGTGACAACCAGGGACACTCGAACACCACCCCAAAGGCCGAACCAGAGTCCCCCCAGGAAAATGGGAAAGTAGTAGAATCGGGTCAGCAGCTCCTGCAAGAAGGTCTTGCCAAGGGGCGGTAGATAGTAAAGCAGCGTCGCCACAGCGAGCGCTGCCACGATCGTTTTGATTTTTCTCTTGCGGTTGTCTTGCATGACCCTTATGCCTCTTTCCTAGCAGCCCCGTCTCCGAGGGCTTGGTCTCGCTGCCTGCCGGCAAGAGCGGAGGGTTAGGGACCCCCGGAATGCCGAGCATGCCGCACGCCGCTTATCGCCGATCAGAGCAGTGGTTTCTCCTCGCAGAGGAGGAGGCGGGTGTGGAAATCGACTCCGTCGGGAAGCGGAGATGTAGAATGCCCGTCCTCCCGACCCGCGGTGGCGTTACGCTGGGTCGTCGGAGAGGGCAGTCGGTGAAGGCTCATGCCGAAGAGAAGCGCGCGGAAGGGCGTGATTGAGCCGGACGCGGAGGCCGGCTATGCCTGAGCGGCTGCGAATCTCAAGGGGCTCGGGAGGAAGGGGAAGGTTCAGGCAGAGGGAAACACTGGTTTGAGCCCCCGAGGCGGAGGGGCATCGGGGAAGAAGCTGCTCGACATCGGCCGATGTCGGCTCGGCGGCGATGACGCTATCTCGAAAAGGAGGCTGAAAGTTAGAGCCATCGAGGTCCAAGACCTCGAAGGTGATGAACACACCGACGGCTAGGAAGGCACAGATGACCACGATCCAGCCACTCGGGAATCGCCTCTCCTGCATCGCCTTCAGCTTCATGTTCATCCCCACGAGGACTCTCCTTAAGGCTTGATGCTACCTGGGGCCTGGAGCGGTGTCAAGAGGACCGACCTGAGAGTTCGCTGGTTCAGGTGAACGCGTCTGGGGCGTCAGTGGGGTGATCGGTACACTTTTTGGTTGCCATTGACACCGCGTCCCGGCGGCCGGGATCTCGTCCGGTCCGGGGTGATGCGAGAAAACAGAAAGGGCATCTTGTCTCTCATCGACGAGATGCCCCTTACACCCGTATGGTTCCGACTTACAGCTTCTTAACGTTCTTGGCCGCAGGCCCCTTCTGACCCTTTTCCACGTCGAAGCTCACCCGGTCACCTTCAGCAAGGCTTTTAAACCCGGGCATGTCGATAGCGGAGTGATGAACGAACACGTCGCCGCCCTCGTCCTGCTGAATAAAGCCAAAACCCTTCTTCTCATTGAACCACTTCACAGTACCGCTTACCACAGTGCTGACCTCCTGTAAAAAGTTTGTTCTGGTCCCACGTCTCAGGCCACCACTCTGGTAAAGGACTTACTCCCTTGGTACGAAACCGACCTTCGAACAGAACCGGACCGCTTCGGTTGCGAATTTAGCCCTTGCGGACAGCTTTGTCAAGCTTTAAGAGAACATCGGCCGTGGGAACCCTCCTGCGAGATGTTGCTGACAAGTTGACCTTTTTGCGGAAAAGGGGGCCGGGAGGTGCAAGCGATGAACGGCCGGGCCGGCGTAACTGACCACGACATGGTGAAATGGGCGTCGGGCCGCGGCAGGTGATGTCGTGGAATCGGTCTAGGGGAGGCCGACCTATTTCACGCCCCCGGGAGTCCTCGGTCCTGTCGGAGGTTTACCCTCGAGTCGTATCCTCCTCGGAAACCGGTGATCCTTTCCCTTGATTTCCCTTAGGGAACCCCCTATAGTGTCGCCGCGCGACTCTCCCCACGGCAGACCGTACTCGGGTGGACAGTCGCAGTGGGTTGATGCAGCTTCAGTGACCTATTCTGGCAGCTACGACAGAACGGACATGGGAGCCTGCTTCTCTTTCGGTTTCGGAACTGGCTTAAGGGATCATGCATCAGGCAAGTCAAGGAACGACGCGATGGTTCAATTCTCCTCCGGACGACTGAGACTAGGCAAAATCGGCTTCCTCAATGTCCTGCCTATCTACTACCCCTTGGAGTCGGGCATCATCAGCCATCCCTTTGTCATTGTTTCCGGCAGCCCCGCCTGTTTGAACGAGCTGATGGCCGCCGGCCGCCTGGACCTCAGCGTGGTCTCATCCATTGAGTACGCCCGTCACCCAGAGCGCTACTATATCCTGCCGGATCTCTCCATCAGCTGCTGCGGCGCCGTGAAGAGCGTCCTCCTCCTCAGTCAAGTGCCGGTGGACAGGCTGAACGGAAAGACCATTCTCGTGACCAGGGAGTCCCATACTTCAGTCGCCCTGCTCAAGATCCTTTTCTCCGAGCATCTCCGGGTCGAGGCAGACCTCGCGCCGGGATGCTTGAGAGAGGCCGCGGCGGGCGGCAACCTCCCCGTCGCATTTTTGGCCATAGGAGACGAGGCGTTACGATTGAGCGCCGGCGATCTCTATCCCTACCGGTTGGATCTAGGAGAGGCATGGCATTCCTGGACCGGGCTTCCCTTCGTCTTTGCCCTGTGGGTCATTCAGAGAGAGTCCGCAGAGAGATTAAACGGAGCCCTGCGGACCACCATGGAGGTCCTTGCTGCTGCCAAGCATTGGGGGAGGAGCCACCTGGAT
>JAGFXI010000183.1 GCA_017861095.1 Deltaproteobacteria bacterium
TCCCGGCACCCGCTACTTCTACCGTCTGGACGGCGAGAGCGAGAGACCGGACCCCGCCTCCCGGTTTCAGCCGGAGGGGGTTCATGGCCCCTCGCAGGTGGTGGATTCGCGGTTTTCCTGGGGCGATGCCGGCTGGTTCGGTCTGCCTCTCCGCGATTACATCATCTACGAGCTCCACGTGGGGACCTTCACTGGCGAGGGGACGTTCGCGGCGGTGGTCACGCACCTTGAACAACTCAAGGAACTTGGGATTACCGTCCTCGAGCTTATGCCCGTCGCCCAGTTCCCCGGCTCCAGGAACTGGGGCTACGACGGAACCTATCCCTTCGCCGTGCAGAACTCTTACGGCGGCCCGGACGGGTTGAAGCATCTGGTGAGCGCCTGTCACCAGCGAGGGCTGGCTGTGGTGCTGGATGTGGTCTACAACCATCTCGGTCCCGAGGGCAACTATCTCGGGGACTTTGCCCCCTACTTCACCGATCGCTACCGGACACCCTGGGGCCCGGCCGTCAATTTCGACGGCGCCCACTCCGACGAGGTTCGTCGGTTCTTTATCGAGAATGCCCTTTCGTGGGTGACGGAATTCCACGTGGATGGGCTCCGGATCGATGCGGTCCACGCCATCTTGGACTTCTCGGCGAAGCCGTTTCTGCAGGAACTCGCGGAAGCGGTCCATGCGCAGGCGGAGCGCCTCAACCGCAGGATCTATCTCATCCCGGAGAGCGATCTGAACGACACGCGGCTGATCCGTGCACCGGAAGTGGGCGGGTTCGGTCTCGATGCCCAGTGGAACGACGACTTCCACCACGCGCTCCACACTCTCCTCACCGGGGAGCGCACGGGGTATTATGAAGACTTCGGTGAAATCCGGCACCTCGTGAAGGGCTTCCGCGAGGGGTTCGTCTACTCCGGCGAATACTCGCCCTACCGCCGCCGCCGCCACGGGAACTCATCCCGGTCTCTCCCGGCCCATCGATTCGTGGTCTTCGCCCAGAACCACGATCAGGTGGGAAATCGCCTGCGCGGCGACCGTCTGAGCCATTTGGTCTCTCTCGAGGCTCTCAAGCTTGCCGCGGGCGTGATCCTTCTTTCGCCGTTTATCCCCCTCCTCTTCATGGGGGAGGAGTACGGCGAGATCGCACCATTCGAATACTTCGTGAGCCACTCCGACCCGGGGCTGATTGAGGCGGTCAGGGGGGGACGTCGGGAGGAATTCGCCGCCTTCCGCTGGCAGAGTGTGCCTTCGGATCCCCAGGACGAGGCCACCTTTCTCCGGGCCAAGGTGAACCATGAGCTCCACCGGCACGGGGATCACCGGGTTCTCCTGGAGCTCCACCGCGAGCTGATTCGACTGCGACGAGAGATCCCAGCTTTTCGCGCCCTCAGCAAGGCGCACCTGGACGTGCACGGCATGGAGCGGGAGAAGGTGCTCATAATCCGGCGCTGGAGTGGCGCCCATGAGGTTGCGGGGATGTTCCACTTTGGCACAGAGCGGAACTCCGCCTCGGTTCCCCTGCCGGGCGGACGCTGGCGCAAGGTCTTTGATTCCGCCGATTACTGCTGGCGAGGCCCGGGGGCGGTGGTCCCGGAAGAGGTGCTCTCCGATGGGAGCATCTCCGTGACCCTTTGTCCCCTGGCCTTCATCGTATTCCTCAGGGAAGACGAGGCGAAAGACTGAATGAGAATTGCATCTGCGTCCACGGGGTAGAGCCTTGGCGAGGCAATTGCCGCCGTAACTCCGAGGGATACCCGCAGTGGAGCTAGCACCGGCGGGGTTCCCCTGCGGCAGGTACAGAGCTTCTGGTATGCGATGTTGCCTACGGTTTTCCCCAAGATGCAGCTACAGGCCCAGCGCGAAGGCGAAGAGCCGAAACAATGGGTGGAACACTTTCTCTCTCTGAGCGAGAAGCTTTCGCTCAATGTCGGAGCTTCTGATGCGACTCCCGAGGGCAACCTATAGGCTCCAGTTCACTCCTTCGTTTGGATTCCTGGCGGCCCGGGCCGTTCTTCCGTACCTCGCCGAGCTCGGGATCTCGGATCTCTATGCCTCACCTGTGTTCAAGGCGAGGAGTGGAAGCGCCCACGGCTACGATATCGTCGAGCCGAATGCGCTCAATCCCGAACTGGGAACAGCGGACGACTTCGAGGGGCTGAACAGGGACGTGAGGTCACGGGGAATGGGGTGGGTGCAGGATGTCGTTCCCAACCACATGGCCTTCGATCACGAGAACCAGCTGCTCATGGATGTCCTGGAAAGTGGCTCCAGGTCCCGGTTTTTCGATTTTTTCGACATCGATTGGGTCCACCCTTATGCGGGCATCACGGGAAGAGTTCTTGCGCCCCTCCTGGGGAAGTTCTACGGCCAGGCCCTGGAAGATGGTGAGATCGAGCTCCGCTATGACGCCCGTGGGTTTACTATTCGCTACCACCGTCAGGCATTCCCCCTGAGGATCGAATCCTATGTTCATTTGCTGACCCGCCACCTGAACGGCCTGAGAAGCAAGCTCGGGGGGGATCATCCGGACCTGGTGAAGCTCTTGGGTATCCTTTACGTGCTGAGAACGCTCACATCGGCGGAGGAAATGGGAGAACGTTACGACCAGATCAAATTCATCAAGAAGACACTGTGGGAACTCTATACAACCGATCGAGATATCCGAGCGTTCATGGACGAAAATGTCCGAATTTTCAATGGGGAGAAAGGTGATCCCGAGAGTCTCAAGCTTCTCGATGATTTACTCGCTGAGCAATTATTCCGGCTCTCTTTCTGGAAGGTCGCTACCGAAGAGATCAATTATCGAAGGTTCTTCAATATCAATGACCTGATTTCATTACGAATTGAAGATGAGCAGGTGTTCAACCATCACCATGCCTTGATTTTGCGACTCGTGGCGGACGGAGGCATTACGGGCTTGAGGGTGGACCATGTCGACGGACTTTACGATCCGACCAGATATCTCCAAAGGCTGAGAGAGAAATGTAAGGACCTCTACCTTGTCGTCGAAAAGATCCTTGATTTGGACGAAGAACTCCCATCGTACTGGCCGGTACAAGGAACGACAGGCTATGATTTCGTCAATTACGTGAACGGAATTTTTTGCAGACGCGAAAACGAGCGACTGTTCAGCAACCTCTATGCCACGTTCACCGGACAAAAGCGAACGTACGAGGAAGTCGCGACAGAAAAGAAGCTCCTCATCATGGGCAAATACATGGCCGGGGATATCGATAACGTTGCCCATCTTCTCAAGGCGGCCTCACGTCGAGACAGACTCGGGAGTGATATTACCCTCTACGGCCTCAAGCGGGCGCTGGTCGAAGTGATAGCCCACTATCCCGTGTATCGCACCTACATCAGCAAGGATGGGGCTCACGAGACCGATAACGTGTATGTCAGAGCCGCAGTGCAGAAGGCCATCGAGTGCACTCCGGGCCTGCTCAATGAGCTCCGTTTCATCGAGAGATTTCTCCTCCTGGAGCACAGGAGACACCTCTCCGAGGAGGAAAGGGACCGCTCCATTGATTTCGTTATGCGGTTCCAGCAATTCACCGGCCCACTCATGGCCAAAGGCTTCGAGGACACCGCTCTCTACGTTTACAACAGGCTGCTTTCGCTCAACGAGGTGGGTGGGAACCCGGGCCGATTCGGTATCGCCCTCGCTGTGTTCCACCAGTTCAATGAAAGGAGGGCCCGTCTCTCGCCCCATACGCTGAACGCCACCTCAACCCACGACACCAAGTGGGGAGAGGACGTCCGGGTCCGGCTCAACGTTCTCTCGGAGATGCCGAAGGAGTGGGCGAGCCGCGTGCTCCTCTGGAGAAAGATCAACAGCAAGAAAAAGAAGGTGGCGGGCGGAAAAGAGGTGCCGGACAGGAATGATGAGTACTTCCTTTACCAGACACTGGTTGGCGCGTTTCCCTTTGCGGATGGGGAGTTCCCTCTCTTTGTGGAACGCATGAAGGGCTACATCATCAAGGCGGTGAGAGAGGCGAAAGTTCATACGGCCTGGCTGAAGCCCGATCAAGACTATGAAGATGCGTACCTCTCGTTTCTCGACGAGATCCTGAAGAGGTCGCCCGAGAACGAGTTCCTGAAGGAATTCCTCCCGTTCCAGAGAACGGTGGCATACTACGGCGCCTTGAATTCCCTCTCCCAAGTCCTCCTCAAGATAACCTCGCCTGGAGTGCCGGATTTCTATCAGGGAACGGAGCTCTGGGATCTCAACCTGGTGGACCCGGACAACCGCCGGCCGGTTGACTTCGAGAAAAGGAAAGCACTGCTCACAGAGGCCAAGGCGAGCGCCGCAAGCGACCGGCGAGCTCTCATCAGAGAACTCCTGCAGACCAGGGAGGACGGGAGAATCAAGCTCTTCGTCATTGCCGCGAGTCTTAGGGCGAGAAAGGAGCGTCTCGAGGTCTTCCAGGCGGGAAGGTATGTTCCCCTCTCAGTCTCTGGCCAGTACGGGGACCATGTCGTCGCGTACGGGAAAAACGCCGGGGATACCTGGGCCTTGACCATCGTCCCCCGGTTCCTGGCCAGTCTGGTGCGAGAGGGCGAGTATCCTCTCGGGCCAGATATCTGGCAGGATACCCGAGTTTCGCTGCCAGAAGGGCTTCCGCGGACGCGCTGGAGGAATACGCTCACCGGTGAAGTTGTTCACGGGCGGGAAAACCTAGCGATCGGTGAGATCCTTCAATCCTTCCCTGTCGCCTTGCTCGTCAACGGGTGATAGCGGGGCTGCGAGGCCCCCCTGCTTGCTCCTTGGCGGTAACCTTGTTGGCGGGAGAAAGGAGAAGTCGCCTGGTGGCCAACTGGGAGTGTGTCTGGCTACTGATTTCCAAATTGAAAGTGGTCATCAGTGACCGCATTGCGGCCTGTTCAGCCTACTCCGGTGGGCGTGAGAGAGTGTTCTTTAACCGAAGGTGACTACGGCGTCCCTACCTAGTCCCAAAAATCGGGGTACTCCGACAGGCTCCTAGGCCTAGACCAGCTGGTGGCGCCGAAACGCTAGCGCAAGGTCTCCATCCCATCCAGTCATCGCCGACGCTTGCTGGGGACTTTCACCCCATAAGACTCGCGCCCTTGTCGGCCCCTCCAGATATGTGAACACCTATCA
>JAGFXI010000184.1 GCA_017861095.1 Deltaproteobacteria bacterium
GCGAAGAAGGCGCATGACGGCAATGCGGCCGGCGCATATGCGCAGAGGTTCGCCAGCACACCCGGCAAGCAGGATGGGCTCTATTGGGAGACCGGGGCGTCTGAGGATCCGAGCCCGATGGGTGAATTCGTCGCCGAGGCGGCAGCTTCAGGTTATCACAGCCCAGGGGATAAGCCCGTTCCCTTCCATGGGTACTATTTTCGTATTCTCACTGCGCAAGGGAAAAACGCAGAGGGTGGCGCGCGCGATTACCTCGTGGGGGGGGGAATGCGCGGCGGTTTCGCACTCGTTGCGGTCCCAGCGGAGTATGGGAACAGCGGCATCATGAGCTTCATCGTCAACCAGGGCGGCGTTGTTTTCGAGAAAGACCTTGGTCCGGACACGGCCAAAGTCGCGGCCGGCATCTCCGCCTTCGACCCCGACCCGACATGGAACCAGGTTCAGTAATGGTTGAGTGAAGTGGGATCGGAGAGTTCCCGCGAGGAAGAGAATGAGGTAATCCAAAGAGGAGCCCGATAATGAACAAGCGTACTGCATCTGTCTTATGCCTGATCTCCATTGTGTTCATGGCGGGTTGCGCCAAAGCGCCAACTGAACCGGGTCGCATAACACAGACAGGACCGGATCGCACGGTGTTGCCGATCGCGGAGCCCGACTATCCGCATGAAACCGAGCTCGACGCACGGAAGGCCACGCCCCCGCCGCGCTTCGAAGTGAAGCCGCCCGCGGGCGCACCGAATATCCTGATCGTGCTCATCGACGACATGGGGTTCGGCATGTCGAGCGCGTTCGGCGGGCCGATCAACATGCCCACGGTCGACCGTCTCGCCAGCGGAGGGCTGCGCTATAACCAGTTCCACACGACGGCACTCTGCGCGCCGACGCGGTTGGCGCTCCTCACCGGCCGCAACCACCATATGAACAACATGGGCTCGGTCACCGAAACGGCCACCGCGTTCCCGGGCAACACGGGGCAGCGACCGGACCGGGTGGCGCCGCTTGCGGAGATGATGCGCCTGAACGGCTACAGCACCGCCATGTTCGGCAAGAACCACGAGACCGCGCCGTGGGAGATCAGCCCCTCCGGGCCGACCAATCGCTGGCCTACCCGCGCCGGGTTCGACGAGTTCTACGGATTCATGGGCGGGGAAACCAACCAGTGGGTGCCATTTCTCTACCACGGGATGAATCCGGTGGGGGTTCCCAAGGACCCGAACTATCACTTCATGACCGACATGACGAACAAGGCGATCGGCTGGATGAGGTTCCAGAAGTCGCTCACGCCGGACAAGCCGTTTTTCATGTACTTCGCGCCAGGCGCTACTCACGCGCCGCACCACGTGCCGAAGGAGTGGATCGCCAAGTATAAAGGGAAGTTTGACCAGGGGTGGGATGTCATGCGGGAAGAGGTTCTTGCCCGCCAGATAAAGCTTGGTGTTGTGCCGCCGGGTACGAAACTCGCACCTAAACCCGAGGCGATCAAGGACTGGGACAAGCTTTCCGCGGACGAAAAGAAGCTCTTCACACGACAGATGGAAATCTTCGCAGGTTTCGGCGAGTACGCGGACGCCGAGATTGGTCGGTTGGTCAACGCCATACAGGAGATCGGTCAACTCGACAATACGCTCGTGTTCTACATCGTCGGCGACAACGGTACGAGCGCCGAAGGCGGCATGAACGGGGTGTTCAACGAGATGACTTATTTCAACGGCGTTCAGGAAAAAGTTGCGGACATCCTGAAGCACTACGACGACCTGGGCGGGCCGATGTCGTATGCGCACATGGCCGCGGGCTGGGCGGTCGCGGGCGATACTCCGTTCGCCTGGACCAAGCTGGTGGCCTCGAACTTCGGCGGCACCCGGAACGGAATGGTAGTGCAATGGCCGAAGCGGATCACGGCGAAGGGCGAAGTTCGCTCGCAGTTCCACCATATCATCGACATCGCTCCGACCGTTCTGGAAGCGGCGGGCCTGCCCGAACCGAAGATCGTCAATGGTACGCCCCAGGCGCCGATCGAGGGGGTGAGCATGGTCTACACCTTCGACGAACCCAAGGCCGACAGCCGCCACAAGATTCAGTATTTCGAGATATTCGGCAACCGTGCCATCTACGCCGACGGATGGTTCGCGGGAACCATCCACAGGGTCCCGTGGGAGGCGAAACCTCGCGCAGCGCTCCTCGAAGACAACTGGGAGCTCTACGACACGCGCACCGACTTCAGCCTGGCCAATAACCTGGCTGCGCAGAATCCGGCGAAGCTGAAGGAACTGCAGGACCTTTTCATGAAAGAGGCGGTAGCACACCGCGTGCTTCCCATTGACGACCGCACCATCGAGCGTGCGAACTCGAAACTGGCCGGGCGCCCGGATCTCATGGGCAACCGCACTTCGCTCACGCTCTACCCCGGCATGATCGGCATGTCCGAGAACGTGTTCCTCAACATAAAGAACCGTTCTCTGACCATCAATGCCGAAGTTGAAATCCCGCAGGGCGGTGCCAACGGCGTGATCCTCGCTCAAGGCGGACGATTCGGAGGATGGAGCCTGTACCTGAAGGGCGGGAAACCGGTTTACACCTACAACTACATGGGCCTTGAGCGATTCAATATCGCCGGGACCCAGGCTGTTCCTGCGGGCAAGGCGACAATCCGGCTCGAGTTCGCCTATGACGGCGGCGGTTTGGGCAAAGGCGGCGTTGCCACGGTTTTCGTAAACGACAAGAAGGTCGCCGAGGGACGGATCGAGCGTACGCAGCCGATGATCTTCTCCGCCGACGAGACCGCAGACGTAGGCGTGGACGATGCGACTCCGGTAACCGAGGAGTACAAAGCTTATGAAAACGAGTTTACCGGGAAGATCCTCAAGATCGTTCTCGAAGTGAAACCGATGGGTGAGGGAGAGAAAGCCGCAGCGGCCAAGGCTGGCGCGGAAGCCGCCACGAAAATGGAAGCGGCGAAGTAATCGCCTTTATCCTGTTTCGTGGACATGTGCAGCATTCACCCCCTCCGGTCTTACCGGAGCGGATGAGTTATCGAAGGGGGTTAGTCCTATGAAGCGGATGATTATTACCTGTCTATGTCTGGTGTCTGCCATGTGCTTGGTTCTCCTGCAGCCTGCGGGCGCTCAGGACCAGAAGCAAGCCGTTCAGGAGAAAGTGGCGGCTTTCAAGCAGGCCACGGCAGAAAACCAGAAATCTCTGCACCAATACACCTGGATCGAAGACACCCAGCTGAGTCTGAAGGGGGAGGTGAAGAGTACGAAAATCGAGTCCTGCCGCTACGGGCCGGATGGCAAGGTGCAGAAAACTCCACTGAGCGCCCCTCCCGAGAAGAAGGAGATGCGCGGGCTAAAGAAGAAGATCGCAGAGAAGAAGACCGGCGAGATGAAGGATTATATGGAACGCGTCGTGTCCCTTATCCAGCGGTATGTCCCGCCTCAGCCCGAGCTGATCAAGGCCGACGTGGCGGGCGGGAACGCTTCCTTCAGCCCTCAGCCTGGCGGGATGCTGCTCCAGTTCAAGAACTTTGTGAAGAGCGGCGATCTCGTTTCCTTCACGCTCGATACGGCAGCCAAGGCGATCCGGCAAGTGAAAGTGGATACTTATCTGGATGATGCAGATAAGGACAAGGTGGCCCTCGCGGTCGATTTCCAGACTCTTCCCGACGGCACGAATTACGCGGCGAGCAAGAAGTTGGATGTGGCAGCCAAAAAGATCGTCGTTGCGATCACCACCAAAAACTTTCAGAAGCTCGCGCAATGAGCTTGCGATTGAAACCGCCTGCCTGCGGGCGGATAGGTGCGCTCGTTTTCCTCCGGGATTGATTGAAACCTCGCTCCAGGATGCGTCGAGGCTGATTCAGGGATTGCAGAGATGATCGGAAGGGAAGTAGCGAGCCAAAGAGTCGCTGATGCAACCCGATTTTAGCTTCTGGTGTGCCCAATAAAGAGGAGAATCAGGAGCGCGCCGTGGCAATGCACCCGTGCTCGCGAGGAAAACATGGGTTTCCGCATCGACCTTTCGCGCTGCCCCTGGTGATTGTCTCCTGCTGGCTGGCCGGGCACCTCAACGCTCAGCAACCGGTCGTGCGGGCCTATCTTCCCAACACAGCCGACGAGGATTGGAGTTTCCTAAGCGACCGTTCCAAGAGGAGCGACTTCTGGGATCCGCTGAAGTACATCCCGATCGGCGGGGAGGATCATTATCTGACGCTGAGCAGCGAGATCCGGTACCGGGCGGAGGGCTTCCATATTCGGAGCGATGGCGGAATCCCCGCGACGATGGACAACTACCTTCTCCAGCGCTACCTTGTCGGGGCTGATCTGCACCTGGGACCCCGTTTCCGGCTGTTCACCGAAATCCAGAGCGGCATCGTCAACGGACAGCTGAGGTCGCCTCGGCCGACGGACCAGAATATTGCAGACTTTCACCAGGCGTTTTTGGAGTGGCGACAGCCGCTCAAAGGGAAAAGCTTTTTCGGGTTGAAGGCCGGGCGACAGGAGATGTCGATCGGAAGCAGCCGGCTGATCTCAGCCAGCCCCGGCCTGAACGTGAAGAGAAGTTTCGATGGGGCACATCTCTACTTCCGCAGTGACGCATGGCGCATTTCCGGCGCGTTCGCGAAGCTGGTTTCCGTCAATCCAAGCGCATTTGATGACCGGCCGGATCACGAAGAGACATTTTGGGGCGTCTCAGCCAGCAGAAAGTCGCCACGATTCCAGAAGGGGGAATTGGGTTTTTACTACCTGAATGTCGATCGAGCCCATGCCGAATACGACCAGGGTCGGGGGCGGGATCTGCGGCGTACCGTGGGGGTGAAATGGACCGGAACGGGAACCCGGTTGGACCTGAACTACGATCTGATCTGGCAGTGGGGATCGTTTGAGGGATCGGCTGTCCGGGCCTGGGCATTCTCCACCGAGACCGGGTACCGCTTCGTCGAAGCTCGCGGCAAACCGAGGCTCTCGGTCCGGACCGATATCGCATCGGGAGATCGAGACCGCAGCGACCCGAGGCTTCAGTCATTCAATCCGCTGTTCCCCGGCAACAGCTACTCGGGACAGGTGGGATTCTTTGGGCCGACGAACCTGACCGACTTTACTCCTGCGGTCACATTCATC
>JAGFXI010000185.1 GCA_017861095.1 Deltaproteobacteria bacterium
ATCCTGCTCTGAGGTCTCCAACTCGGGAGAACCTCCTTTCCCCGCAGTGACGTCGACGCGTTCAGAGGCTTCCAGGGTAGGTTGGGAAGCAGAATCCCCCCTTGATTGCGACGCCGGAGGGGTTGGAGGGGAAGAACGAGCCGTCTCCTGGGGTACCCCGCTGACGGGGGGGCGTTCAGGAAGACTTCGACCCTCGGAACGGAACACAAGCCCGTAGTATCGTTTCAGATTGAGCCCTTGATCACCGAGGAATCGCGACGCGATAACGTAACCGGACAGGGCGAGAACGAGGACCGCTATCGCGAGCGTAGCTGCTTTGGCGACGCGGCTGAGGCTGCTTCTCATGCCCTCGGCCAACTTGCGCGGTTCCTCCCTCAACTCCGCCGGAAGGCTGAGTTCCTTGGAACACTCGCGAATGACTTTAGGGCCGACCGTCTTGAGATCTCTCGAATACGCCGTCAACATGGCACGATCACAGACAATATTGATAAGGCGAGGATACCCTTTCGTGAAAGAATACACCTTCGCAAGTGCCCTGTCCGCAAAAATCTCCTTCTGGGAGCCTGCAACGCTCAGACGATACCTCACATATTCGACAGTCTCCTTCTGGTTCATTCTGTCCGACAAAAAATATGTTTAGCAATTTGCTATCTTGTCTCTCTATGTTGGAAAGAAGTCGAATTTCTTCAAGCGAATCAAGAGACAGTTTTTGCGCTTCGTCGATAATCAATAATACCTTTTTTTTGCTATCATATGCTTTGTGTAGGAAGTTCTTGAAGGACATGAAAAAATCCAGTTTCGAACGGAGTGCGCCCTCCAGTCCGAAGGATCGGGCGACCAGCTTGAAGAAATCGAGCTTGTCGAGGCGCGGATCCGAGACGTTGATGAAGAACGTGTCGGGGCCAAGGCTGTTCACGAGGGCATTGATCAAAGTGGTCTTCCCCGTCCCGACATCTCCGGTGAGAAGTAAAAATCCCTGGTTGTTCATGACCCCGTACTTCAAGACGGCCAGGGCTTCTCTATGTTTCTCCCCGAGCCAGAGAAATTTCGGGTCGGGGCTTATTTGAAAGGGCATCTGGCTGAGACTGTAATGAGAGAGGTACATATCATCCAACCTTGTTCTGGCAGAGCCGTGCTAAAAAAGGGGTAATTGCGCCTGCCTGTATCCTCCTGGCCCGGACGGCGAGCTTTCATGGCGGATGAACGAGCTTGCTACCTGGTCTCCGAACGCTTTTCCAGAAGCCAATCGATCACCCTGCCAGATTCGACCCCTTCCCCATCCTTGGCCGGGGCTTCCCGATCAGTGTCCCCCGGTGTGGCCTCGGAAGATTGAGGGACTCTTCGCCGTCTCTCTTCCGATGTCGGCCTGTCGCTGGTGCCAAGGTTTTTCTCTTTCCCGCGGAAGCGCCCTTTCTCCCGTAAAGTACCTGGAGGTTCTTCCCGGTTCGGCTCCAGTGAAATCCTCGATCCGACACCTTCTTGAGTCCCCTTGCTCGAACCGCCGACACCTGCCCCCGCCGTTCCGATTGATGCATCCACCGCGGCGGAGCCTTTTCCGCGGGAGGGAGAACCGGAACCCTCTCCCTCACCCGCTGAAACCTCGGCCCCCTTAGAGTCCAACGATGCCGCGCTGGGGACAGTCTTCTTCCCGACGGCCTGCGCCGCGGCTTCCGACTCGCGGCGTTCCTGCCTCATCTCTCCCTTGGTTTCCTGGCGCGCCGCATCCTCCCGCCTAAGGCTTGGTCTTGCGAAAAGAAAGACTAACCCCAAAACCACAAGGAGTAAACAAAAAGCGACCACATGCCAGGCCTTGAGCCTGGCAGGTTTCCGGCCGTATTCTTCAACCTTCTCGCCTGCGAGGCCGTCTCCTTCGCTCTTTACCGGGCTTTCCTCACGCCCGCCCTCCCGCTCCGCGGTTGAATCACTTTCCTTCGCATCGAGATTGGCTCGCTCGCTGGGCAGACGCAGCCGGTCGATACATTCTCCAACAATTTCCGGCCTAACTACTTCCCCACCCGCAAGATATGTCATCAAGAGGGCCAGATCGCAGACTATGTTGATAAGACGGGGAATCCCTCCAGAAAAACGAAAGACTTCTTGGACCGCTCCAGTGCTGAAAATTTCTCTATCGCAACCAGCCACTTTGAGGCGATGCGATATGTACTGGCTTGCCTCATCCTCTGTTAGCGGACCAAGACTATAGTTGATGGCGACCCGTTGTCGTAATGCCCGGTGAGACTCTTCCAGCAAAATATCGTTGAGTTCATTCTGTCCTACGAAGACGAGGTTGAACAATCGTGCGCCATTCTCTTCGATATTCGACAGGTGCAGCAACTCCTCCCAGTGTTCCTCGCTCAGTCTCTGCGCCTCATCGATGATGAGTACTACCCTCTTCCCCTTGGCGTGGGAACTCCTGAGAAAGGAATCAAAAGAGGTGAGAAAACCGCCCTTGCTGCCGAAGTCGCCGCTCATACCGTAGACCGTCGAAATCAGCCTGAAAAAATCGAGAGCCTCGACATCGGGATAGGAAATCTTTGCTGCGATCACCTCATCGCCGAGCTCGTTCACAAGGGCGCTGGCGATGGTAGTCTTCCCCGTGCCGACATCGCCCGTCACCAGCACATAGCCGTCACCGTGCAGAATTCCGTATCTCAGGGTCGCAAGGGCCTCCTTATGTTTCTCTCCGAGCCATAGAAATTTCGGATCAGTACTGATCTTAAACGGCTTCTCAACCAGATTAAAATGGGAGAGATACATATGTCTTCGCCGAGCCGCTATTTTGCGATTTAGTCGCGGCGTCCGCAATCACCGCCGCAACCACCCTTCCAATTCGTCCCGCGCTACTCGGAAAACATCTTCTTTATCGCATCCAATACAGGATTCACCCCAGTTGGTGTTCGAGACGTACCCAGCGGAGACTTTTGAAGGGCCTTTCTCACGCAGTCGTACTGTTCCCACCCCTTGACGGCGACGTTGAGGTCGACCGATTTCCATTTCGGATGCCCATTCCCTCTCAGCCATTCGAGGTTGTCGTAGAGGATCTTCGCAAATTTCCCGACACTCTCGCACGTCGGTCCCCTGAAATCATAGGCAATGAGCACCGCCTTGACTGCAACCGTGTTGACCGCCTCATCTTGCCAAGCATAGGTCTTGGCCGGTATCTGAGCGCTGCCATAGAATTCGAGGATGCTCTTGTTGGTGATAGAAACCAAGGCAAGCCCGTCTCCGGCCGTAACATCTTCGGCAAACAACTTTACCGGGAGCCCGGCAACATAGAACATGGCATCAATCTTCCCCTGCTTCAGTTGGGCCAGGGCCTCGTTGGTTCCGATGGGCACCATTTCCCGAGGCTTCACATCGGAAACTTCAAAGAGGAGTCGCGCGGTGAGATAGGTGCCGCTTCCCTCCTCGCCGATGGCCACGACCCTGTCGGTCAGGTCGTCAAAATCTGCTATCTCAGGGCGCGCGAGCACATGGATCTCCTCGTTATACAGTGGGAAAACCAACCTTGTCTTGTTCGCGATTCTCTTCAAAACAGGATCGGTCTGCACTTTGGCGACGAATGCCAGCACATCCGACTGGACAATCCCCAGTTGCGTGCCGGGCGCCTTATACACCGCAAAGACATTTTGCACCGACCCGGCAGAATCATAGACATTCAGCTTGATTCCACGGGATTTCACGAGTTGCGCCAAATTCAAGCCGAATTGATAGTAAGTTCCCTTCGTGTTACCAGTGATGATGCCCATGTCCTGAGCAAAAACGATGCTCGCGGTCATGAGACCGACATAGAGCACCAAGATCGATGATAAAAGCTTCTTAATCATGACGTTTAATCCTCCCGACTTGTCCCTGTTTTAATGCTTTCATGACGGATGAGTGAGTAGCCTGCATGCACTTCTCAATATGGTTTCCCACGATGAACAGCGTTACGAGAATCGCAAGGTCGAATGATTACCAGGCGATTCTTGAGAGCTAACTCTTCGACTCTGGACGTCTTGCATCGCCACGCTCTGAAGGCCCACCCGCTGTAGCGTTACGGGAGTGTGGCTACCCGGTGCACGCAACGATTCATAAGAAGTCATTGTTAAGACTTGCAAATTTTAGCAGATTCGGCGATATTAGTCAAGTCGGTTCCGAGTGTAGAGGATCAAACATCTTGGGCCACTGGCAAAGGAGGAGCGGTTGTGGTTCAGATTCTCGTCATGTACTCGGCCGTCGGTGCTGTTGCCGGGGTGCTTGCCGGACTCCTTGGGATCGGCGGCGGCTTGGTGATTGTTCCCATGCTCGTCTACTGCTTCACCCGGCAGGGGATTTCCTATGATCTCATCATGCACCTGGCCCTAGGGACATCCATGGCGAGCATTATGTTTACGGCAGTTTCGAGTTTCTATTCCCACCACAAGCGGGGAGCCGTCCAGTGGACCATCGTCCGTCGGATCGCCCTCGGGATTCTCGTCGGAACCTTTCTCGGGTCCTGCTTCGCCGCGAACATGTCGACGAACTTCCTCAAGGTCTTCTTCGTCATTTTTCTGTACTACGTGGCCGTCCAGATGCTCATGGATCGGAAAGCGGCGCCTTCACGTCAGCTTCCGGGAAGCGCCGGGATGTTTGGGGTGGGCAACGTGATTGGCGCCGTGTCGAGCCTGGTAGGGATCGGGGGGGGCACGCTCTCCGTGCCCTTCATGATGTGGTGTAACGTCTCGGTGCACCACGCCATCGGCACCTCGGCGGCCATCGGCTTTCCCATCGCCATTGCCGGCACGGTCGGCTATATCTGGAACGGCCTCGACGCCCAGAATCTTCCCGTCTACTCCGTGGGCTACGTGTATCTCCCGGCACTCCTCGGCATCGTCTGCGCCAGCGTCTTGACCGCGCCCCTCGGCGTGCGTCTCGCGCACCGCCTGCCGGTCCCAAAGCTGAAGCGGGCCTTTGCCATCCTCCTCTTTGCCGTCGGCACCCGCATGCTGTTCGGTCTGGTGCAGTCGCTGCACCTGGTCTGAGGCGGGCCCGTTGCCGCTAGCCCTCGTTGGTTTTGGAAATCAGCTCTCCCCGCGATGCCGCACCACAGGCTCGAGCAAGTTCTCCACCGGAGCATTGTCGTCGGTGAGGACCCGATTCCCGCAGCGCCCGGCAAGGTCGGCAATCTGCGCTTCGCTCAGAATCGAGCCCTCAAGCGCCCCGCGATGGCCTGGTACGTACCGCTCCAGGATGGCCAGGAGAAGCGGATCGTTCGCGTTGAAGGCGACGAGCACAAACGTGTCCCGAGATTTTCTCACGCCTTGTCTCTCGGTGCTGACCACGTAGACGTGCTTGAACACCTTCTTCAGCGTGAGCGTGTAGGCCCCCAGGAAGAGGCCGCCCGTGCGGAGGTCGTCAATCAGGTTTTGCATGAGCACGCCATGGGGCTTGAGGCGCTCGGCCAGTTTCCGCTGAAACTCAACGGTGCTCAGGTGATAGGGTACCGAGAGATCGGTGAAGGCATCGCCGAGGATCAGGTCGTACCGTCGCTCGGGTGGGAGTTCGTCCA
>JAGFXI010000186.1 GCA_017861095.1 Deltaproteobacteria bacterium
CATGACCGACTCTTCGCCCTCGACGTTGATGTCGTCTTTGGCTCGGGCTAGCCACTGGAAGAAGAGAGCCTCGTGCTCCTGGGACTCACGGAGCCCCTCTGTCTTGTGGCCGAGAAGGAGATAGAGGAGGGCTCGATCCTGCCGATCGAGGGCATCCAGCATGTTCTCAGCAGTATGGATGGTCGGGTAGTTCTCCCGCAAAATGGCATCGCTGGCGCGGCCCAGACGGAGCAGGCTCAAGAGGGCCCAGACAAGCACGACAACCGCGAGGGCGAGAGTCATGCCATAGCCGAGAAGGATTTTCTTGCGGAGAGTCCATTCCATGGTCAGAATCGCCTCTGTTCAATCGGCATGACTTTACTTGGAGGTCATCTTTAAGTCAAATGAGATGTCTTCTCAGGAGGCTGCTCTCCGAGGGGCGGGGTGAAAACCCGCCTGCACCGGTTTCTTAGGGAGAAACCAACATGGCAGCTCCTTGATTCTCGCCGGGAAACATAAGATACTTGGGCCGAGCATGAATCGCCCTCGGTCATCCCCTCGGGTTTGGGCTTGCGGGTGCGTTCATGCTTTCTCCTTTCCCGGAGTTCCGGCGAAAGGGTGGGGTAAGGAGACCATGGACGCCACAGTTCTAGCCAGGCTTTTCAAGGTCTATGAGGAGATCGACAACCAAACTGCCGCCCTGAGGGCGATAACTGAGCTCCGCTGCCCGCCGGGATGCGGCACGTGCTGCTCCTCCACCAGGGTGGAGGCGACCGTGTTGGAGATGCTCCCAGTGGCGCGTGACTTCCTCCGCCGGCGGGAGGCCCTCGCATTGCTGGAGCGCTCCAGGGCGGCCGACGACGAGGGACCCTGCGTCTTCTACCAGCCGGAGCGATCCGCCCGGGGAGAGGGCTGCTGCGGCGTCTACGTCCTGCGCCCCTCCGTGTGCCGACTCTTCGGATATGGGGCGGTGAAGGACAAGTATGGCGCCGCGCAACTCGCCGTCTGCACCGTGATGAACGAGGTCATCCCTCGCGCCGCTCAAGATGCCGCCTATGCGGTTCGCCGAGGCCTGGCCGCTCCAGGGTTCACCGGCTTTGCCCGTCAGGTGGCGGGGCTTGACCCCGCCCTCGGCGGAAAACCCTTGCCTATCAATCGCGCCCTCCGAATCGCCCTGGAACGGGAGGGGCTGGCGCTGCAGTTCGAGAAAGGAGGAAAGGGTGAAAGTTGAACTCGGCAACACGTTCTGCCTCTATCCCATGCCCACTGTTCTCGTAGGTGCTACGGTGAACGGTAAGGCTAACTATATCACCATCGCCCATCTGGGGGTCTTGGGCATGAGTTCACTCGCGATAAGCATGGCGAAGGCGCACTACACCAATGCCGGAATAAGGGAACATCGCTGTTTCAGCGTCAATATTCCGTCTGCGGAACTGGTGGCCAAGACCGACTACTGCGGCCTCGTCTCCGGGAGGGAAGTTGACAAGGGCATCCTCTTTGAAACCTTTTACGGGAGCCTGCAACGGGCGCCCATGATCACAGAGTGCCCGATCAACATGGAGTGCAGGCTCAACGAGATTATCGATTTCCCGAGACACGATATCTTCATCGGTGAGGTCGCGGCGACCTACTGTGACGAGGCGGTCATGACCGATGGAGTGGTGGATTTCGCCAAGGTGCGGCCGATCCTGTTTGTAATGAACGATAAGAGCTACTGGAAACTCGGAGAAAGGCTGGCAAAGGCGTGGGATGTGGGGAAGGCACTCAAGAAGGGATAAGCCACCTCTGCCGCGCGGAGTGGCGTGGTGTGGGGCAGGGAGGTCTGCCCCCGAAGGGTTTCGGGACAAGTCTGCAAAGGCGCCACGCCACGGCGTGGTCGCGGCCTTGATAGTGATGCCGGGCCTTTCGGGTGAGGCTGTGGCGAAAAGCCCGGGGGGCCTTCCTGTCGGCCAAGGAAGGTAGATGCTCCGGATGGGCTTTGCGCCGCAGACCACCCTGTCTCTGCGGTGTGAGGGGGACGGTATGAGGAGACGTGAGCGGGAGATCCAGGATCTTGGGGAGATCGAGGGCATCATCCGGAAGGCGCTTGTCTGCCGGCTGGGTTTGGCAGCGGACAACCGGCCCTATGTCGTTCCCCTCTGCTTCGGGTACCGGGACCGAACCCTGTACGTGCACTCGGCGACTGAGGGGAGGAAGGTGGAGATGGTGCGGGAGAACCCTCACGTGTGCGTGGAATTCGACGTGGATCAAGAGGTTCTGCCCGCCCGGGAGCCCTGCTCCTGGAGTATGCGATACCGGAGCGCCATCGCCTTCGGCACGGCCACCGTGGTAGAGGACCCGGCGGAGAAGAGGCGGGCCCTCGACCTCATCATAGCGCACTACGGCGGAGGAGCTTCATCCGGCTACCCCGACCGCATGGTGGAGAACATCCTGGTCATCAAGATCGAGATGGAGCATATGACCGGCAAGCAGGCGAACTACTGATGCGGAAGAAGGCTGTGGCACCGGCTTCTACCTCGACGAGCTCCCCGCGACAAGCTCGGGACAGGCGGGACGAGCGGGACCCTGAGCTGCGTCAAAGGGCAGCCGCGATGGATTGGGCGGTGGCAGGGGGATCTCCTCGGCACGGCCGCCACCCCGCGGCGTGGTCGCGCCCTTGGTAGTGTCGAGTGAGGCTCGACCTTCGGGCGGCTGGGTCTTCAAAGTCCGGGAGGTTTGTACTCCGTCGGGGAGAAGGTGGTAGCTCCGATTGCGCCGTGTCTCGGAGACCCCCCTGCCTTCGCTGCTGGCCGGGAGTGTGAACATGCAGGGTGGGCATAGCCCACCACAAAAATTCTACGAACGTCCAGGGAGTAGCATGAACGAGGTGAACAGTGCAGTGAAGGACGAGGCTCTGTTTCAGTTGGGTACAGCCTGCGGCATCCAGCCTTCCTACTGGGATCTTCTGGGGAAATGTCGGGAGATCTCCCCGGAGACCCTGTGGGAACTGCTCACAGCCTTGGGAGTGGATTCCGAAAAGCCGGGGGAGGTCCTCCGGAAGATGGAACACGGCGCCTGGACTAGCCTTGCCGAGCCGGTTCTCGTCGAGTCTGTCGTCCGGCTGCCGCAGCGCCTCCTCTTCACCCTGCCCACGGCCGAGGAGCCGGTCGAGACCCGGTTGGATGTCATCGAGGAAGGGGGGCGTTCGGACCGGCACTCCCCCTCGCGACGCCAGTTGACCCTGGAGGCCGAGAAAGAGATCGACGGCGTGTCTTATCGCCGCTGGAGTCTCCCCTTTCCCGCGGGCCTTCCCGTGGGTCTCCATCACTTCAGTCTCTCGGTTGCCGTGGGTGAGAAGCGGTATGGGCAAGAGATCCCGGTGATCATCTGCCCAGAGCGGGCCTATCTCCCGCCGCAACTCGCAGAACAGGGGAAACGGGCGGGAATCGCCATTGCCCTGTACGGTCTTCGCTCGCAACGTAACTGGGGTATCGGCGACTTCAGCGATCTCAAGGAGTTCGTGTCCTGGGCCATCGGCGAACTTCGGGTGGATATGATCGGTCTCAATCCCCTTCATGCCCTGTCCAATCGACAGCCCTACGGTATCAGCCCCTACTACCCCTTAAGCCGCTTCTATCGGAATTTTGTTTACCTGGATGTGGAAGCCATGGAGGACTATCAGCACTCGCCGGAGGCGCAGGCCTTCGTGGAGGCGAAGGAGATGCGAGATCTTGTCGCGCGGCTCCGCCACGCTCCTCTTGTTCAGTACGAGCAGGTAGCAGCCGTCAAGCGGCGAGTCTTGGAGCTGGTCTTCGAGGGCTTTCGCCGGAGAGAGTGGGAAAAGCGGGCCGGTTCGAGTAGGCGTCGTCAGGCCTTTGTCGAGTACCTGGAGCGGGAAGGCGAGATGCTGGAGCGCTTCGCGACCTTCTGCGCCCTGAGTGACTTTATGCGGGAGAAGCATCCTGAGGCATGGACGTGGCGCCAATGGCCCGAACCTTGCCAGAATCCCGACTCAGAGGCGGTTGCCGCATTCCGACGCGAACACGTGGATCGGATTCTCTTTCACCAGTACCTCCAATGGCAGGTGGAGATCCAGTTGCAGGAGGTCCAGGCCCTCGCCCGTTCGCTCGGGGCAGGCCTCGGTCTGTACCACGATCTCGCCCTAGGGAGCGATCCGGCGGGAGCGGACTCGTGGGCCTACCGTCCTTACTGGGTCGACGGGGTGACGGTGGGGGCGCCGCCCGATGACTTTGCCTTGAATGGGCAGGACTGGGGCTTCGAGCCTCCGAGGCGAAATGTGCACCGACAGAATGGCTACCGGTTGTTTCTGGAGGAAGTCCAGAAGAACTGCGTCGCAGGCGGGGCGCTTCGCATCGACCACATCATGCGTTTCTTCCGGCTGTTCTGGATTCCACGAGGAAAGCCGCCGGCGGCAGGAGCCTATGTGGAGAATTTCCCCGTCGATCTCGTCCGGATTCTGGCCCTTGCCAGTCAACAGCGGGAGACCTTGATCATCGGCGAAGATCTAGGGACCGTCGCCCCCGGAATGAGGGAAACTCTCCAGGGCTCCGGGATCTTCTCGTACAAGGTCTTCTACTTCGAAAAGGATGAGCGCGGCGATTTCCGGGGACCCGAGTCTTACCCGGAGCTGGCCTTGGCTACGGTGAGTACCCATGACCTTCCCACCCTTGCCGGTTTCTGGCAGGCCGAGGACATCTATGTGCGAAAAAGGCTGGGGATGTTCCCCCATGAAAAGGAGTTTCACCTCGCTTTGGAAAAAAGGACCGCGGACAAGGAGAAGATCCTCCAGCGACTCGTCGCCTCGGGCTTTCTCAAGGCGCGGAAGACGCCGGCTTCGGGGGCTTATCCTGAGCTTACCCGGAGCATCCAGAGCGCCGTCATTGGTCTCCTCATGTCATCGGCGGCAAAGCTCGTGATTGTAAGCCAGGAAGATCTTTTGCGGGACATACGGCAGCAGAATATGCCTGGGACCATCGCCGAGTATCCGAGTTGGTCGATGAAGATGGCCTACACCGTGGAGGAACTGAGGCAGGACAGGCAGGTCGGCGAATGCGCCCGCATGTTCCGGAGGTGGGTCATTCGTGCGGGCAGAGGTTCGTCTCTGCCGACGGAGG
>JAGFXI010000187.1 GCA_017861095.1 Deltaproteobacteria bacterium
GCTCGCCTTCACCCGGCCGATCTCGCGGATATTCTCGAAGACCTGGACCGGCCGGAGCGGGACCGTGTGTTTCGCGCCCTGGATATTGACACGGCCGCCGAGGTTCTCGAGGAATCGGATCCCAAGGTCCAGGTGCAGTTGATCGAGCAACTGCCCGCAGAGACGGCCTCGGACGTCCTCGAGCAGATGTCGCCGAGCGCAGCGACGGACCTTCTCCAGGAGTTGGAGGAGCCTCACGCTCAGACGCTCCTCGAGGAGATGGAGCCCGAGGCGGCCGAAGATGTGCGCTGCCTCCTCACTCATGACGAGGAGACCGCCGGCGGAATGATGACCACAAGCTTCTTCTCTCAGCCGCCCCACGCCACGGTGGCACAGGCCCTGGAGGCGCTGCGGAAGGAGGCGGCTGACCTTGACGTGATCTACTATATCTATGTGGAGGATCAGGATGGGCATCTCTTGGGCGCGGTGAACCTCCGTGAACTCCTTACCACTGATCCGAACACCTCGCTCGAATCGATCATGGAGCGGCGTATCGTCTCTGTGCCGCTGGACGCCGAAGAAGCTGACGTGGCCGATCTCTTTGCCAAGTACGGATTGAGGGCAGTGCCAGTGGTAGACGAGAACGGCCGCATTCACGGAGTCATCCGCTTCAAGGCCATCCTTGAAGTGGTTGCACCTCACCTTGGCCGGTGACCCTTTGAAGGAAAAGAAGGACAGCGAACAAGGATCGTCCCTTGCCTGCGAACTCTCTTCCTCCCCATCCTCCAACGGGTCCAGACCAGGCGGAGACACCGGCCGTCCGCATGGGCATCTGGCGCCGCCTCTCTGTCATTCTGGCCGTGGTCGGGCCAGGAATCATCACCTCCAACGTTGACAACGATGCCGGCGGCATCACCACCTATTCCCTGGCTGGTGCCGAATTCGGGCTAAGACTCCTGTGGTCCATGCTGCCGATTACGGCGGTGCTCATTCTCATCCAGGAGATGAGCGCCAGGATGGGAGTTGTTTCGGGAAAGGGGCTCGCAGCCCTGATTCGCGAGCACTTCGGGGCGGCGGTGACCTTCTACCTGATGATCGGCATTCTGCTCACCAATCTCGCCAATACCATAGCGGAGTTTGCCGGCGTGGCGGCCGCTCTCGAGATCTTTCACGTCGACCGCCACTTCTCCGCGCCGCTGGCCGCCATCCTGGTCTGGCTCCTCGTAATCAAGGGGTCGTACAAGGCGGTGGAGAAGGTGTTCCTCGGGGCGTGTTTCTTTTATGTTGCTTACCTCATTACCGGATTCCTGGTCAAACCGGACTGGTCTGCGGTCACCCGCGAGTTTCTTACCCCCCAACTCGATTTTTCGGCTCCGGCTCTGACCATGGTTGTTGCTCTGGTAGGGACCACAATCGCGCCCTGGATGCAGTTCTACCTCCAGGCAGCGGTGGTGGACAAAGGGCTTACGGCCAAGGAGTATCGCATCGTCCGCTGGGACGTGGTCGTCGGGTCGATCACGGTGTCGGTGATCGCCTTCTTCATCATCCTGGTCTGTGCTGCCACCCTGCACACTCATGGGATCCGGATCAACAGCGCCGAGGAGGCGGCCATGGCCCTGGCACCGCTGGCCGGCCGCTATGCCGCCGGCCTCTTTGCCTTCGGCCTCCTGAACGCCTCCCTCTTCGCCGCCTCGATCCTACCCCTCTCCACCGCCTACACGGTGTGCGAGGCCTTCGGGTGGGAATCCTCTGTGGACTGCAAGTTCACCGAGGCGCCCCAGTTCTATACCCTGTACTCTCTCATGATCATCGTCGGTGCCGGGCTGGTCATGATCCCGGGGGCACCGTTGATTCCGATCATGTATTTCTCGCAGGTCTTGAACGGCCTTGTTCTTCCCGTAATCCTCTTTCTCATGATCCGTCTTATCAATGACCGCTCGGTGATGAATGACATGGTGAATGGGACGGTGAGCAATGTGCTGACCTGGTGCTCCGCCCTTCTCCTGAGCGCCCTGTCCGTCGTGACGGTATTCACGGCGATCTGGTGAGGTCCCGCCCTGACAGATAAGATGCAGGACACGGAAGGCTCACATTTCAAAGAAGGCCGGCCCTTGCAGCACCCTCTCTTGCCCTCCCTCTCCCCTTGAAGAGGAAAGGGTCAGGGGTGAGGGGGTCCCGGCCGCGGCGCGCCCTCTCAACCGTTTAGCTGAGCTCGGGTCGAAGCCTTAATCGGCGCCTCTCCCCCTTCGGAGGGGAATTTTCCCCGTCCCCCGGGGGTGAAAAAGCGTGGCTAAGTCTGAATTTCCCTTCTCCCAAATAGAAATGTTTCCCCGACCAAATGGGGCATTCTCCTACTTACGGCGGGTCAACTGATTCTGGTAGTCTCCTTGCCAAGGGAGACAAAGATGTGCCTCCTAAGCAAAAATAGTCCCCATCGACCGACTGCGTCAGAACCGGGCAAGAGCGCGACACAAGCCAAGGTCGATGGGGACTATTTTTCTATAATCGGCGTCGGCTCGTGCTCCAGGCGCACGTGGTCCGGGCCGCATCTTTTCAACTGTCTGCCTTCTCCGCTCTACGCTCCATCCTTGCGCTGCCAGTGAAGCAAGTGACAATGACTTCCCTGAGCATCTTCAGGAAAGGGCTCGTTTATGAGATCACAGTTACAGCATCTCTTGCATCCTCTGAATCTGTGGTGTCGATGTGGCGGCAATTTTACCTTTCTCTTCAAGTTCTATGAGGTGTACTGCTGGCGTCCGATCCTCAGAAAATTACTCGTTAGCGACTGTTTCGTTCCCAATTTCCAGACGGCAAACGATTGTTGTCGCCATTGGACAGCCCTTGTCAAGAGTGATAGGGTACGTTACTCACTCTAAAAGTAGATAGACACTCAAATCCCCGCTCCCAAAGACGGCCTTCCTCGCATCTCTATCCGTTTGTTCAACCGCCGGGTAATCCTCTCAACTAGGAGGCTATATCGCTCGGAGGCGGCCCCGGCTCACTCGTCGCTTACCTTGACAGCCTCGACTTTTTTGTGCCAGAGTAATCGAGACCATTTACCCCCGTTCACGGACACCCTCGAATAGTATGTATCGACGGGGTACCGGGAGGTGCAGGGATGAAGCAGAAGGATCTCCTTGAGAGCGTGAAAGTGGATGATGAGCAGGAAGACTTTGACGAGGAGTCGGAATACTCTTCATGGAAAAAGGACCGCGGTCAGGACTTCGGCTCGGACGCTTCCAAGCGATCCCTGAAGCCTTACCTGTTTCTGGGGGCGGGGCTTATCCTGCTCATTGTCCTTCTCATCCTCTTTTTTCCGACGGGCCGGAGCAGCCAGAGCGCCAATGAGTTCAAGATGCTCGAGGGAAGGGTCAAGAACATCGAGGACCGTCTCTTTGCCCTGGAGGGGATCGAGAAGAGGCTCGCCCAGGGAGAGGAGAAGGTTTCTCGGGTCGACGGCCTCGAAAAGAAGCTGGCCCACATGGAGCAGCAGATTGCAGATCTCGCCAAGATGACGGAGCACGCGCCGGCGCCCAAGGCCCAGAAAACAGCCAAGCCGGCCCTGACGACAAGTCAGGCGGCTCAGACGGCGCCGGAGGTTCGTTACCATCAGGTCCGCGCCGGAGAGACCCTGTACAGCATCGCCCGCCACTACGGTTTGAAGGTGGACGAGTTGCGTCAACTCAACAAGCTCGCTCCCAATGCGGTGCTTCACCCCGGCGACAAGCTGGTGGTCAGTCGAGGAAAGGGCACGGATTGATCGGGAGGGCGACTCCACTCAGACGCGCTCGACGAAGTAGGGTATAAGGCCGTTTCGATTACATCCGGGCTAGAAGCCCTTTGTCTCCTGCCAACTCTCCAGCGGGAAGAGTCGATTTTCCCGGAGTTCCCTGCATCCCCAAGATTCCGGTGACAGGGACCAACCCCGCTTTCAGCCTGCGAACCTGCCAGAATCGACCGTCCGTGAATGGCTGCAAGCTATGTGGGTGCGCCGAACTCGGCGCAACGAGGGCAGGGCTGCAGCTCTCTGGGAAGCAACGGACGAGGGCACCAGAGAGGCATCCCGGGGTATGGATCCGGGGCCTTCCGATCTCACCTACCCTGATGCCCAGCCGGAGTTGGGTGGCAAGCACCTGAACAAAATGGCCCTTGGGTTATCGTACACGGGGTTCCGGAGCAGGATCTCAGACGGGACTTCATTATCGGTAAGCATTGAAAAGATATTTCAGCGACCTGCCAGGCTAGCCGCACAGGTATGCGTGGGGAACGGAGGGGGTTTTTAGTAGATGCCCGATCCTGGTCTGCATCTCCTTACGCTCCTTGGAGGTAACCCAGGCATTCCATTCCTCGAAGGAGTTCCAGGTGCTGATGATAAGGAAACTGGTGGGGTCATCCAAAGCCTGTAAAGTCTCGCCCGAAATGTAACCCTTGACGCGAAGTAGTCTGGTGCGGTTTTCCATAAGAAGTTGATAGAGCGATGACTCGTTTCCAGGAATGGTCTCGAACCGTATGAAAACTCGAATAGCCACTCAGCACTCTCCTTGGAGTAGCTTGTGTCTAAAAGGTCTCGGTACGTTTCGCGCGGACCTGCACCGCGAGCAGCAGCCTCCCCCGTTTGATATAAGATTTCTGTTATCTTGCCAGAGAACTCGCGTCGAAGCAATGGGGAAGGAGGTGCCTTTCTTTCTTCAAAAGACCCAGCTCTGAGATGATCATTGCGGGATGCGTGGATATCAACACCCTGGAAAACGAGGGAGATTACGTCATACGCGCCGCGGTGACTACGCTCTTCGAGGGGGAAAACGGCGCCATTGAGGTAATTAACAGGTCTCCTCTGCGTCATGCTCAAGGAGAACAAGAACTGCCGCGTGGTTGACCTTTACTTGTCAATACGCACGCTGGAATTCGCTCGGAAAGCGAATCCCTTTCAGGGGTTGACTTTGCTCCACGAGGATGCCGTTATTTCCTAGATGAATCAACATACGCCGTTCGGGACCGTGGTGGCTTCCATGGTGGCAGCCACTGCCAGTTATCTTGCATTTTGCCGGAAGCTAGTGTAGTCTGAATTTGGTC
>JAGFXI010000188.1 GCA_017861095.1 Deltaproteobacteria bacterium
TTTACCAACTATGCCAGGGGATTGGAGCCCCGAAAATGCGGGCTCCCCGAAAAGCACATCGGCGGACTGGTGGGTCTGGTGCCGATCGTGGTCTTTTACCACGACCAACCAGAACAAGCGCGTCAGGCTGCTCTGGAGCACCTCGCTCTGACCCATCTCGGGCCCAACATGGAGGAGGCGGCCTCCCTCGTCGTGGATATCCTGCTACAGGTGCTCGGCGGGGAGGATCTGCAAGACGTCCTCTTTCGAGAGATCCGGGCCCAAAGGAACCCCCTCCTTGGACATTCCTTCCTCACCTGGCTCGAGGAGCCTGACCATGTTGTGGTGGGCCGACGGTTGAGCACCGCCTGCTACGTGGACCACTCGGTTCCCGCCGTCGTCTACTTGGCCCTCAAGCACCACCGGGACCCTGAGCAGGGCCTCATCGCCAATACCAACCTTGGCGGAGACAACGCCTACCGCGGAGCTATGCTCGGGGCCCTGCTCGGCGCAGCGAACGGCATCGAATCGTTCCCGGCCCGATGGATCAGTGGGCTTATCCATCCACCACCCGATCTCAGACGTCCTGGGGTAAACACGGTAATCCGGAGAGGGGAGCCTCCCGTTGGAGTGGGTGACCGGCCTCAGGAAGGGGGAGGAGATCAAGAGCCTCCTCGGCCAGCTGAAATAACCCTTACCTGAATATCGGAGAAATAGCTCGGAAGGATCTATGTCGGTTCAATCTGTCTTCGCGTCGCTGAGGCGTTCACCTCTGCTCATGTCCCTCGTCCGCTGGTTCGACTCCGAGGCCGGTCTCGACGCGCTCCAGCTGCAGTCCAAGTCGAAAATAGACTGGTTCCGCATCGTGCCGTTCCTCGCCCTCCACCTGGCGTGCCTTGCCGTGATCTGGGTGGGGTGGAGCTGGTTCGCCGTTGCCGTCGCGCTCGGACTCTATCTCCTCCGCATGTTCGCCATAACCGGCTTCTACCACCGCTACTTCTCGCACAAGTCCTTCAAGACGAGCCGCTTCTTCCAGTTTCTCTTCGCCGTGCTCGGCAACAGCGCCGTGCAGCGCGGCCCCCTCTGGTGGGCCGCCCATCACCGGCACCACCACCGCCATGCCGACCGGGAAGAGGACATCCATTCGCCGGCACGCCGAGGATTTCTCTACAGTCACGTGGGCTGGCTCACCACCAGAGAGAACTTTCCAACCCAGATGAGCTATGTGGGGGACTGGGCCAAATACCCTGAGCTTCGCTGGCTGAACCGATTCGACATCGTCGTCCCGATCATCCTTGCCGCCCTGCTCTTTGGGACGGGAAAGATCTTGGAGGTGCACGCTCCGGACCTTGGGACCAGCGGTCCTCAGCTTCTCGTCTGGGGCTTCTTCATCTCCACCGTGGTCCTCTTCCACGGCACGGCGACCATCAACTCCCTCGATCACATGATCGGTTCCCGGCGGTACAACACCCCGGACACAAGCCGAAACAACGCCCTCCTCGCCTTGATCACCCTTGGGGAAGGCTGGCACAACAACCACCACCACTACGCCGTGGGCGCTCGCCAGGGGTTCTTCTGGTGGGAGATCGATATCACCTATTACCTTCTCGCTCTTCTCTCCTGGCTGAGAATCGTGCGGGATCTCCGTCCGGTGCCGGAGCGGGCGAGGGCAAGCAACCTGATCAGACCGGTTGCCGCGGAGTCCAGACCATGAGAATCGCCGTTGTCGGTGCCGGGATCTCGGGCATGGTTGCGGCTCATCTCCTCTCCGATGAGCACGAGGTGGTGGTCTTTGAGGCCAACGACTATCTCGGCGGCCACACCAACACTATCGACGTTTCTGTTGACGGCGTCACTTATCCGGTCGATACAGGGTTCATCGTCTTCAACGAGACGACGTACCCGAATTTCGTGAAGCTCATGAGGCGCCTCGGAGTCTCCTGGCAGCGCTCAAACATGAGCTTCAGCGTCCAGAGCGAGCAGAGCGGTCTCGAGTACAGTCCGAGCTCATTGAACTCCCTCTTCGCCCAGCGGCGAAATCTCCTCCGCCCTTCGTTTTACCGTATGCTCGTGGAAGTGTTCCGTTTCCGCCGCGAGGCGCAGGAGATTCTGGCCAGAAAGGATGAGGATACGAGCCTGGGCGGGTATCTGGAGGGCAAGGGTTACTCCAAGGCCTTCATCCACCATTTCATCATCCCCATGGGCGAGGCGATCTGGTCTACGGATCCCAAGAAGTTTTACGAGTTTCCCGCTTACTACTTTGTCCAGTTCTTCAACAACCACGGCTTCCTCAACGTGCGCAACCAGCCCCAGTGGCAGGTCGTTCGCGGCGGGTCCCGGACGTACGTGGAACCCCTCTCGCGGCCCTTCCGAGAGCGGGCGCGTCTGAGCTGCCCCGTGGCATCGATCAGGCGATTTTCTGATCGTGTGGAAGTCAAACCGCGGCAGGGGGAGGCCGAGCGCTTCGACCGGGTGATCATCGCCGCCCACAGCGACCAGGCCCTGGCCATGCTGGCGGACGCGAGCGACGCCGAGCGTGACATCCTGGGCGCCATCCCCTACCAGGAGAATCTGGCAACGCTTCACACGGACGCTTCCCTGCTCCCGCGGCGGAGAGCCGCCTGGGCGAGCTGGAACTATCACATCCCCCGGCAGGAGCTGGGCCGAGTGGCTGTCACCTACTACATGAACCGGCTTCAAACCCTCAGCGCCCCGGTTGACCTCTGCGTCACCTTGAACCGGCCTGATCTCATCGAGCGCGGGAAGATCATCCGGGAGATCACCTACCACCATCCCGTGTACACCCGTCAGGCGCCGTCGGCTAAGAAGTGCTGGGAAGAGATCAACGGGGTGAGGCGCACCTATTTTTGCGGCGCCTATTGGAGCTACGGGTTCCACGAGGACGGCGTGAAGAGCGCCCTCGCCGTATGCCGGAAGTTCGGGAAAACGCTGTGACCAGAAATAGCTGCATCTACGAGGGGCATATCCGCCACCGCCGCTTCCACCCGGTGGAGAACTCCTTTCGCTACCGGGTGTTCTTCATGTATCTCGACCTGGCCGAGCTGCCGACCCTCTTCGAGGGGAGGCGGTTCTGGTCGGCCGACAGGGTGAATCTCGCCTACTTCCGGCGCCGGGACCACCTGGGCGACCTTCGAGTGCCTTTGGACACCGCCGCGAGGAACCTCGTGGAGGAGCGGCTCGGGAGGCGTCCCGCCGGCCCCATCCGGCTCCTCACCCACCTCCGGTACTTCGGCTACTGCTTCAACCCCGTGAGCTTCTATTACTGTTACGACGAGGCAGTTGGACGGTTGGAAACCATCATTGCCGAGATCCACAATACGCCGTGGCTGGAGGAGTATTGCTACGTCCTCGGCGAGGAGCGGAACGAGCACCCCCTCCCGGGCTGGAAGCGCTTCCGGTTTCCCAAGGCATTCCATGTCTCCCCCTTCATGGACATGGATATTAGCTGCGACTGGAGGTTTCGCGAGCCCGGCGAGCGCTTGAACGTGCACATGGTAAATATCGAAAAGGGCTTGAGGCTCTTCGATGCGAGTCTGAACCTGGCGAGAAGGGAGATAACCCCTCCTGCCCTGACCCGGGTGCTGCTGGCGTACCCCCCGATGACCTTGAAGGTCACCGCCATGATCTACTGGCAGGCCTTCCGCCTGTTGAAAAAGGGGGCGCCTTTCTTTGTTCATCCGGCCAAGCGAATGAATTAAGGTGAATCGTCATGAGCGAGCTCATAATCCCAGCCGAGGTCCCGGTGCTGAGGGAGCTGAGAAAGAGCCGGCTTGACGGGCTGGCCCGGCGGCTACTCTTTTCCCTGCTCCGGAAGCTCGAGCGCGGCAGAATCACCGTCGTTGACGACGGAGTCTCCGAGACCTTCGGGGTGCGGAACGAGCGCTTTCCCCTGGAGGCGACCATAACCGTGCACCACTCCCGATTTTACGGCAGCGCCCTTCTCGGCGGGAGCATCGGCGCCGCCGAGGCCTACATGGCGGGATACTGGTCGGCAGATGACCTCACGACTTTGATCCGCATCGTCCTTCTCAACCAGGAGGTCTTCGCCGGGATGGACCGAGGCTGGTCGCGCCTCAGTGCTCCCCTACACAAGCTTTTCCATTTCTTCCGCCGGAACACGAAAGGGGGAAGCCGGGAGAACATCTTTGCCCACTACGACCTGGGAAACGACTTCTACTCCCTCTTCCTCGACGAGACCCTGACCTACTCATGCGCCATTTTCCCCTGTGGGGAGAGCACCCTGGCGGAGGCCTCCCTCGCCAAGTACGATCGCATCTGCCGGAAGCTCGAGCTCTCGCCTGCCGATCATGTCCTCGAGATCGGGACCGGCTGGGGCGGTTTCGCCATTCACGCCGGCCGAACCTATGGGTGCCGGGTCACCACGACTACCATTTCGCGGGCCCAGCATGACCTGGCCAAGGAGCGGATCAGGGAGGCCGGGGTTGCCGACCGGGTGGAGCTCCTCTTCGAGGATTACCGCGACCTCAAGGGCGGGTACGACAAGCTCGTCTCCATCGAGATGATCGAGGCCGTCGGGCACCAGTACCTGGAGACCTTCTTCCAGGTCTGCGGCAGGCTTCTCAAAGAGGACGGCATGATGGCCCTCCAGGCGATCACCATCGCCGATCACGCCTTCGAGAGCCATGCCCGCTCGGTTGATTTCATCAAGCGCTACATCTTTCCCGGGAGCTGCATCCCGTCCGTTGCCGCCATGTGCGGCGCCGTCGCCCGCGCCACCGATCTCCGGCTCGTGCACCTGGAGGACATCACCCCCCACTACTCCCGGACGCTTCACAGCTGGCGCGAGCGATTCTTCGCCAACGTGGACAGGGTGCGCGCCCTGGGCTACCCGGAGAGCTTCATCCGCATGTGGGAGTACTACCTCTGCTACTGCGAGGGCGGTTTCCTCGAGCGCTACCTCGGCGACGTCCAGATGCTCTTCGCCAAACCCCTCTGGCGCGGGGAGGCGCCGCTGCCCGACTTGCTCCGAGAAGCCTCAAGCTGCAGTCGCTGATTATGTAACCCTAATCTGAGTG
>JAGFXI010000465.1 GCA_017861095.1 Deltaproteobacteria bacterium
CGCGAAACCACGCAGGCGGTCGGACGACTCCATGAGCCGTGCCCTGCTCGAATAAAGACTGTCTCCGATGCTGGCCGGTTTTGTGTGGGAGCGGCTTCCAGCCGCGATCAAGTGGTTCACGGCAGGGAGGTCTAGTTGGCAAAGGCGTCACGCCGAGGCGTGATCGCGCCATTGATAGTATCGAGTGAGGCCCGGCCTTGTAACGGAGGGGCGTACAAAGTCCGGGAGGCCTTCCTGTCATTGAAGGAAAGTAGTGGCTCCGGATGCGCCTTGCTTCGGTGAGCCCCCTTCCTCCGGCCCTGGCCGATCTTGGGCGGGGAAGAACCTTGTGGGAGCGGCTTCCAGCCGCGAGGGTTTCGGGACAAGCCACCTGCGATTGAGCGGTCGTGATACTGGATGAGCTGGACCGGACCATCCTCAACGAGATCCAGTCTCGCTTTCCCATCGACTCCAGGCCCTATCAGGTCCTGGCCGAAAAGCTGGGATGCCCTGAAGCCGAAGTGATCCGGCGGGTGCGCCGACTGAAGGAACACGAGGTCATTCGCCGGATCGGGGCCAACTTCAACTCGAGAAAGCTTGGGTATACGAGTACCCTCTGTGCGGCCAAGGTGCCGGCGGAGCGCATAGACGAATTCGTCGGCGTGGTCAACAGCTACCGCGGCGTGACCCACAATTACCGCCGCGATCATGAATATAATATTTGGTTTACCCTCATCGCCCCCTCCGAGGATGATCTCCGCCGCACGATCGATGAGATCGCCGCCGAGACTGAGGTGGGGGAGATCCTCAGCCTTCCTGCCGAGCACATCTTCAAGATTCGGGTAGATTTCGAAATGTAGAGGGTTGAAAAGCCCCATGAGCCGCCCTCTGCTCGCACCACGTGCGCATGGGAGGCTGGGTGGTCTGTGGGGCGAAGCGCATAGTCGCGGCATTGATAGTGTAGGGTGAGGCCCGGCGTTGTAGCGGAGGGGCGGACAAAGCCCGGAAAGCCTTTCCGTCGGCGGAGGAAGGTCGTGGCTCCGGATGCGCTTTGCCTCACAGACCACCCAGCCTCTGCCGAGGATGCTGATGGGAGGCCGACCTCAGGCCTTGCCCTGCCTAACCGCAGCGGCCTGCTCAAGTTTAGGTTCGTACTGGACCTGGTAGAGCACCCATCGCTTTTGCCTTCCCTTGAGCGCGCGGGGTGAGAGAGGTTTCAGGCGGATGAGGCCCGGGATCGCCTCGCCCCGCTTATCGATGTCTCGCTTGCAGGCGTCGCTTACGATGATCTGGCCGGGACCGGCCACTTCCTGAAGCCGCTTGGCCACATTCACCGCATCACCGATGAAGGTGTAGTTGGCATATTCCTCGGTGCCGATGCTGCAGGCTGCAGCTTTTCCGGTGCTGACGCCGATGTGGATACTGATGTCGGGAAGCTCGAAGCGTCGAAGCTCCCGGTGGATGGCGTCGAGTTGCCATTGGGCTTGAATGGCGGCGGCCAGGGCGTGGCGGGCGCTGTCCGCACCGGCAGAGGCCTCGGTGAAGACCGCCATGATGCCGTCGCCCATGAACTTGTCCAGGATGCCCCCACACCAGTGCACCACCGGCTCCATGAGGGAATAGAAGGTATTGACCATGAAGACGAGGCTCTTTTGATCGAGCTTCTCTGCAAGGCCGGTGAAATCGCTGATATCAGCGAACAGCACGGATACTTTTTCCGCCTGCTTTGCCTGGGCGGGGGTCTCCTCGCCGGAGAGAATGCGATCCACCACGTGCCTCGAGACGAACCGCGAGAGGATGGTGCGCTTCCGGGTGAACATACTTCTTGCGCGCCACCAATTTCGCGCGCCGCTCCTCGGCGCGGGCGAGGGTATCTTCAAAGGTGGTAAGGTCGAAGGGTTTTCTGAGGAAGTCGCAGACGTTCAGCTTCAGGGCATCGATGGCGTTCTCCAACGTGCCATAGGCGCTGATGATGATCGGTACCACATCGTCAGAGCACTCTCGCACCTTGGCGATCAGACGCATCCCGTCCATGCCGGGAAGTCTCAGATCTGAGATCACCAGGTCTATCTGCTTATCGCCCAACGCATCCAAGCCTTTCTCAGCGGATGAAGCGGCAATCACTTCATGGCCCCGATGCTTGAGAAGGTTGGTGAGGGTGAAGAGCATGGACTGCTCATCTTCAACCAGCAGTACCTTCATGAAGAATCACCTTCACGATGCAAGGGTCGTCGTCGGGCGTTTAGGTCATGCTAACCCGGGTCCCCCAAGAGATCTGCTGTCGGTGGAGAAAGCATAAGGCATGCCAAACCCAGAGGGCCCGCCGCCGCATTCCCCACTCCCGGAGAAAGGGTAGCAACTGCTGCTTCCGACCGTATGCGTCATACCCAGGGGGAGGGATGAGGTGCCCTAGATGTGGCAGTCATATAAAATCATTCTACTTCTTTCAGGATTGCCGGTGATGGAAAGACAGCGTGGGAAGGACTTGCACCGTTACCGCGAACGGGTTTCATTGCTGCCACTGCTGGACCCCAAGCATCTGAAGAGCATCATATCCTTTCGCGTGGGGAGGAGCCCTGTGGGAGCGGCTTCCATCCGAGACGGAGCGGGCGAAGGCTCGTTCACGGAGCGACGCATCAATGGATGCCGTACTTTTTCAAGCGGTAGAGGAGGGTGTTCCTCGTGATGCCCAGGAGCTTTGCAGTCTGGACCTGGTTCTTGTTGGTTTGCCGGTAGGCGGTGGCGATGAGGTGTTTGATCACCTCGTCAAGGCGGATACCTGATGCCGGAATGGCGGAGGGGAGGAAGGCGCCCTGTTCCTGGGCTCCCTTAGGCGGCGCGGGAGGCTTCTGCGCCGGGCCGAGGAAGTCCAGATGCATCACCTTCACCTCGGTGCCGTCTTCAAGAAGGGCCACCCGCTCGAGAGCGTTCTTGAGCTCGCGAACGTTGCCCTTCCAAGGATGGCCGAGAAGGACCTGGATTGCGCTGTTCGACAGCCGTCGGAAATTCTTCCCATACTTCTTGTTACAGATCTGCATGAAGTAATTGGCGAGCAGGACGATATCCTCTTTCCGTTCCCGAAGGGGCGGAATATTGATGGAGATGGTCGCCAGGCGGAAGTAGAGGTCCTGCCGGAACTGACCGTTCTCGCAAAGCTTTTCCAGGCTCCGATTGGTGGCGGCGATCACCCGCACGTCCACCTTTCTCGCCTGGGAGTCTCCCACGGGATAGAACTCCCTCTCTTCGAGAACGCGGAGCAGCTTCGCCTGGACGTCGAGAGGGAGGTCTGCGATCTCGTCCAGCAAGAGGGTACCGCCGTTGGCCTCCTCGAAGAGACCCCGCTTTCCTTTCACGTGGGCGCCGGTGAAGGCCCCGCGCCGGTAGCCGAAGAGCTCGCTCTCCACGACCTCC
>JAGFXI010000189.1 GCA_017861095.1 Deltaproteobacteria bacterium
GAAAGTTTGGAGCCCCTCCACATTGCGAGGGGCTTTGCTGTTTGAGAACACGGTGAGGCATTCGGTCTACATTATCCAGAGCGAGAGTACGGGCCGATAAGGGCGAATAAAGAACTCGGAACCTCAGCGATGGGAGTTAAGAAATACGGGAGAATACGAGGCTGCCGCGGTCCCACTTGCTCGGCGCATCAATAGCCCAGGCGTCTACGCTCCAACCGCGGTTATACCAGAGGATACACACCGCGCGCAGTGAACTGTCCGAGTCGCGGACATAAAAGACGTTCGCGCAACCGTTGGTCAACAAGGGTTCCTGCTTGCCGTCTGCTTGGAGTTCCATGCAAGCGAAAATTTCCGTAAGACTGGTCTCCGCTTTTTTCTCGCCACCCAGTTCGGCAATGATCGGTCCGTCTTTCGACGGCTTGCTCAGCCTGTAGCCGCGCAAAACGTTCGTCGCGAACGGTTCCTCCGCCTTGTTGAGAAACCATCTTCCAAAATTCCCGCCGATGTGGGAAATTCTTATCAGTGCGTTCTTGCCGATATTAACAATAAAATGGTCGCGCCCCACGAACGGTTTGGTAGTCACGGATACGACTACGGTCTTATCTGATTCTGGCGTCAACAGTTTTGAAGCCTCTTGTTCGGTCACCCGTTATCTCCTTTTCCGCGCGCCGCTCTTATCGAGGTCGCCTGCAAAGTCATTATCGGTAGGATACCAGAAGGGGATGGCGTTTGGGAAATGGAAATCCCGCTTCTCGCGAGGGGTGGGGGTGGTGGTTCCGGCGGTCTCTCGGTCTTTTATTCGCCTATTTTGTTGACCCGTAACTATCCTCCCGCCCCCAACCATCTCCAGCATTGGCGAACAGGTGAGAAACCGCTCCCGATGCCTCGGCTGCACGTACCCACGGTAGCTGCTCCACCGGTAGGAGCGAATGATCCCCATCTTCTCCTGAAGCTCCCGCTGGCTGTACCGCTTCACCCTCACAGGATTCAGGTGCAGGTAGCGGCTTAGCTCAAGTGGATAGCTGTCCGCATCAATCAGGATCGCTTTGTAGCGGCCCTGAAAGAGGTGACCGCTTCTCCGGTGCCGTCGGTTGAAGGAGACCGTGTAGGAGGTGTTCAGTCGTTGCATGAACTTCTGGAGGTTTCCCCCAGGGGTCATGAGGATCAGATGAACGTGGTTTTCCATCAGCACATAGCCGTGCACCTCGACACCGAAAAGTTCTCTGGTCTCCTCGACAGTCCCCAGGAATCTCTCCCGGTCGCGGTCGTCCCGGAATATCGACCGCCTCGCAGTTGACCTCGGCCGGGAGTTTCCGGACCAGAAGGGCTTCTCTGCGCGGAATCTGAAGTACATGCGGAAGCTTGCGGCAACCTACCCTGAAAGGGAAATCAAAAGGGGTCAAAAAAAGCGTCACCCATGAAAAGGCACCCTGTCAAGGGAGAAATCTCTCCTGTGTAAGGGTGATTCCCTCGATAGCCACCTGGCCGTGATGCTTCCGGCTCGCTGGTTCAAAGTCTCTGCATCGTTGCCGTAGTTTCCTTGGGTTCGAGCGTCAGTGACTTCTCCACTGCACCAGTCACCCAACAGGATCAGGGTCGATCTCAGAATCGGAGATCCGGTTCTCATAAGCCAGCGGTTTGCGAAGCGGCGAGACCCTTGACAGTCTCGGAGCGAAGCAAACCTTGCTTTACCAACGATCGACCCTTTCCGCCATGGGAAAGCGGACCAGAAAATCTTCGGTATCATGTCGTGTCCAAGAGGTATGTCACAGACCTTGTTGTTTCTCACCAACCCCGGAGGGAGCGGACGCGGAAGTGTTTCTTGGTGGACTTCTTGAGCGAGTTGTGGGCGTAAGAGCGGAAGTCGGTCTTTCCGGAATACTCGGTCTTTTTGACTTCCAGACCCTCGTCGACCTCGAGCTTATCTAAGGCCGCGGGGATGGGGGTTGCATCGGCCATAGGGTTATTTGAGCCGCAGAACGATCCAACCAGAGCGGGCGGCGCGGGAGCGTCGGTGAGAGCGGCACGGACATGACCGGCTGGGTGGAATAGTTCGTCGAGGGACTGACCACCCAGCTTGCCGAAGTCAGAGAGCGCGGGGAGCGGGCCATGTACCGGGATGCGCTCGTCAAGGAACCGGGCCTTTCGGATCGCCAGGCCAAGGCACTCGGATACATTCCGGAGCACGGCAGCCTGACTATCCAGGATTTCGAGCGCTTGTGCCCCGAGGTCAACCGGCGGTCTCTGCAGCGGGACCTGCGGGCCATGATGGACATAGGGCTGTTGGTTTTGGAGGAGGCGACCAACGAGCTGGTTTACCGGATGAGGGAGGTCGGCTGAACTTGCGACAATCTTGCGACACAACTAACGACAAGCTCACGACTCAACTTGCGACCTTCGCACTGGGTGGAGTTCTTGCGAAATCGAGATTGACGCTGCTTCCCACCCGCCGGGAGCGACATGCTCTTTGATAGCTTGGTGAATGACGACGGTTTTCGGTTGACAGCCGGAGAATGAGAACGGTTATGAAGAGGGTTGCACACGGGGAGCCATAAGGAGAAGAGGAGCCCCTTGCGCGGGAGGGGCTTTTTCGTTAAAGTTGGTTGCTGTTAATCCCTTTGGCGGGATTTGAGTCCCTCCCGGGGGGCCAGATAGAATCAAGGGCTTGGGAGTAAATCCCAGGCCCTTTTTCTGTCATGGGATTCGGCTTCCCCGCCCCCGCCACCAAGAGTCTGCCATTGGCTCCAGTAACATCGAAGACTACCATAGTGAAAATTAGTTCCACAGAATGTGAACAGAGTTGCTTTCTGTGGTCCCAACCGGGACGACGTGCACATCGATAACCGTTTGTCTCGCTTGAATAAATTGCGCACCTTAAGCTTGGCATACTTCTTGTTCATGGGGAAGTAGTGTCGTGAAGATGTCTTGTATATCGGTTTTCCCAAGCTTGGTTGTCGATATGAAGATAAGGGGGTACGGAGACAAATTTCGCAGGCACCAACAGATGCTGGATCTGATGTTCATCGGAACATATCTGGCATCTACAGTGATCGACGCGTTTCTGACCTTTATCAATATAAGAAGCCACACCGAAGAATCCAATCAATTTGTGTCGTTTATGATGGAGCAGTACGGCGTCGGCGAAGGGCTATTGCGAATACAGGGGATAGAAGCACTTCAACTCGCTGCTCTACTCGGACTTGCTCACATAGCGATAGAATTTTGGAAATGGCTTAAGAAAGAAGTTATAGATGTGCAGATTAGGTTTACTGTCGTCTATGTTTATGCCACGGTGGGCGTAGCAAAGCACGTTGAGGGAATTTTCTCGTGGTTCTAAGTTGGTTACGATAGCAAATTAAACCATTTTATTCGGGGACAGAATGCGATCAAACATTCGGCAAAGGGGCCGTGCTGGTAAAGGCCCCGAGTTCGACGGACCTCATAAAGCCCTACGTGGCGACAGGCTGCGATACGGAGCCATAAGAAGCTGTGACATGGCCGCAGATCGTGTAAGAAATGCCAGTGGTGACGCCGCTTCCCACCCGCCGAGAACGGCCTGCTCTTTGACTTGAACCGTCCTCGGCCCTCGCCTTTCGGGCGCACTTGCGGTCCGTCGAATCCGGCTTTCCTGCCGGGCTGCAATAATTCGTTGAATCGTGAGGACGTCAGGAGGATTCCCGCCGCCCTTCCAGGGCTCTTTTCAGGGTGACGGCGTCGGTGTACTTGAGATCGCCGCCCATGGGGATACCCTGGGCAATCCGGCTGACTCGAATACCCCGGTTCCTAAGCAATCCGGCCAGATAGGCGGCCGTTGTCTCACCTTCGGTGCTGGGGTTGAGGGCGAGGATCACCTCGCCGACCGGGTTCCGGTCCAGCCGGCTCAAGAGCTCCTTGATTCGGAGGTTGTCCGGCCCGATGCCGTCGAGGGGAGCCAGGACTCCTTGCAGAACGTGGTAGCGGCCGCGGAAGGCGCCGGCCTTCTCGAGGGCGAGGAGATCTCCCACCTCCTCCACGACGCAGAGGTTACCCACATCTCTGCTGGGGTCGCGGCAGATGAGGCAGGGATCTTCGTCGGTGAGATTGAAGCACGTGGAGCAGAAGCCGATCTGGCGCTTGACCTCCAGGATGCTGGTAGCAAGGGATTCGGCCAGCTCAGTCGGGGCACGGAAGAGAAAGAGGGCCAGGCGGGTGGCCGTCTTCTCACCGATCCCGGGAAGCTTGGTGAGCTGGGCGATGAGTCGCGCCAGCGACGGGGGGTAGACGGGCATGACAAGGTTTCCTAGCGGTTGCGTCCGTCTTGCGTCGTACGTGGTCCGTGGCGACGATTTCCCGAGCTCGTTGTCTTCCCCGACAGACCACTGACAACGGACGACTGACTCAGAAAAGCCCCGGAATCTTGAGACCCGGGATCTTGATCCCTCCGGTGATCTTCCCCATCTCCTGGGCCGCCATCTCCTGGGATTTTTTCAACACGTCGTTGACCGCGGCAACAACGAGATCCTGGAGCATCTCGATATCGTCCGGGTTCACCACCTCGCGCTCCAGGGTGATGGAGAGGAGCTCCTGGCGGCCGTTCGCCCGCGCCACGACCATGCCTCCTCCAACCGAGGACTCAACGACCTTCTCGCCCAGTTCCTCCTGCATCCTGGCGATCTTCTCCTGCAGGATCTTGGCCTGGCGCATCATATCACCGAAACCCTTCGACATTCATTTCCTCCTTGTCATTGTACATCCCCGCCGAGCTCACCCCGCCGGCAACTCTCCGGAAAGCGTCGCGGGATCTCTCGCCTGTTCGCCTCGGCCCAGCGGGGCTCTCTAGAGCTCGCCGAGGTTACAGAGGGTGATAGCTTTGGCCTGATTTTTTTGAGATGGAAAAATCAGGCCAAGCGCTCCGCGCCTTGAGGCGTATGGACAATCCCATCCTCGTCGAGACGGCGGCTTGACCTGAATTCGCCTCTCAGATGAATTCAGATCATAGACTCTGGGCCTCTGAGGACTCTGTGCGGTACAAAAACAGATACGGCGACCAACTACCTCTTTACGAAGCCTTATCCGGCCCGATCTTCACCTCAACCACCTGACCGCCGAAGATCTCCAGGGCCTCGTTTACCAGCGGATGGCGGAGGGCCTTCTGTCTGAGCCGCCGCTGTCGGTCAGTTGCCGCTCGTCGCTCGCTTGTACCTTCTCGCCCCCCGCCGGCGACCGAAATCTCCACCTGAGGTCCCAAAATCTCCCGCCCCAGAGTCTGGAGCAGGGCCATGTTCTCCCGCTCCGTGACCAGCTCGTAGTCGAAGGTATGCCCGCTGAAATCGAGCTCCAGGCGACCCGAACTTATTTCTTTCACCTTCACGCGCTCGAGGGTCCCGGCCAGAGCGGGCTTCTGCTCGCGAATTCGCGCCACGAGGTCCTTCCAGCTCCCCCGGGCCGCATCGGCCACGCCGGGCGCGTCGGGGGGTTCCTCGTGCGGCGGCTCCATGTAGGGGCTTACGTCGGCGCCTTGTTCTTCCTCTCGGTCCTCGGGCGACGGCGCTCCCAGTTCGATCCCGCGGTTCAGGCGCTCTTCCAGCTGCCGGACCTGAACGATAAGGCGATCGATCTCCATAAGCCTCGGCATCTGGATCAGCCGGAGCAGAGTCATTTCCATGACCAGCTTGGGGTTGCTGGCCCTCCGAATCTCCTCCTCACCGCGCATGAGAAAATGCAAGAACTGCTGCAGCGTGGCTTTGCTCACCCTCTCCGCCTGCTCCTTGAGTTCGGCCACTTCCCCCGCGGTGAGATCAACGAGTTCCTCGGGGCTCTCGCAGATCTTCACCACCAGGAGATCCCGGAAGTGCACGGCCAGTTCCTGGCAGAAGCGCCGGAGGTCGTGGCCGTGGACCGAGAGGCGCTCCACGATCTCGAGGCACCGGGCGGCATTGCCGCTGAGAAGCGCCGCTGCCGTATCCAGAAGCGCCTGGCGATCGATGACGCCGAGGACCTCCAGGAGGGCGTTGTCGTCGATCTCCTTGCCGGAAAAGACGATCATCTGCTCGAGGAGGCTTTCGGCATCCCGCATGCTCCCCTCGGCCTCCCGGGCGAGGACCCGCAGGCTGGTGTCGCTGATCCTGATCCCCTCGTCCTGGGCAATACGGCGCAAGGTCTCGACGATGGCGCTCACCGCGAGACGGCGAAAGTCGAAGCGCTGGCACCGGCTCAAGATGGTCATGGGGACCCGGTGGGCCTCGGTAGTGGCGAAGATGAAGACCGCGTGGGCGGGGGGCTCCTCCAGGGTCTTCAGGAGGGCATTGAAGGCCTCGGGGGTGAGCATGTGGACTTCGTCAATGATGTAGATCTTGTACGGGCTCTTGGAGGGGAGGTACCGGATGTTCTCGCGGAGCTCGCGGATCTCGTTGATTCCCCGGTTGGAAGCGCCGTCAATCTCCAGAACATCGAGAGCCGTAGCCTCGGTGATCTCCCGGCAGGACTCGCACTCGTTGCAGGGGGTCGGGGACGGGCCCTGCTTGCAGTTCAGGGCCTTGGCGAGGATGCGAGCCACCGAGGTCTTCCCCACTCCTCTGGGCCCGCTGAAAAGATAGGCGTGAGCGAGGCGGCCGGCCGAGATGGCATTCCTCAGCGTCTGAATGAGGTGGGGCTGACCAATCACCTCTTCAAAACGCTGGGGCCGCCACTTGCGTGCCAAGACGAGATAGGACATGAAAGGGGAAGTTCCGATCGGCTACACCGGCAGGCCGGTGGTCTGGTCAAAAAAATGGCGGAGAGAGTGGGATTCGAACCCACGGTTCCGCTTTTAGACGGAACACACGATTTCCAGTCGTGCCCCTTCAGCCAACTCGGGCATCTCTCCGCAGCATAGCGATAAGCTATCAGCCATCGATTCACAGCCACGCGTAACCGGCCATCTGTTTCCATGGGGCGAGGCGCAAACCTGATCGCCCGGCTGTCTGCCGACCGCTGACGACTGCAAATGTGGCGGAGAGGGTGGGATTCGAACCCACGTGCCCGGCTCGTCACCGGACAAGTCGATTTCGAGTCGACCCCGTTACGGCCACTTCGGTACCTCTCCGCTTGTGAGACCGTTCGCCTGCATAATGCGGGCTAGATTGTAGCAAAAAGTGCGCTGAGATCAAAACCTCATTTAGCGGCGGCTCCGGAAAAAAGCCTGGAGGAGGCTGCGGCTCTCCTCGGCGAGTACACCGCCCAGCACCTGGAAACGGTGGTTCAGGCGACCGTCGGTCCCGATCTGATACACGGACTCGATGGCGCCCGCCTTCGGGTCTGGGGCGCCGTAGACGACCATCGCCACCCGCGCGTGGAGCAACGCTCCCACGCACATGACGCAGGGCTCGATGGTCACATAGAGGACGTGCCCGGTGAGCCGATAGTTTCCGAGGCGGGATCCCGCCTTCCTGAGGACCAGGATCTCGGCGTGACCGGTGGGATCATTCAGCCTTGTGGGCCGGTTGCGACCCCTGGCCACGACCGCACCCTCCGGTGAGACGAGAACCGCTCCCACTGGAACCTCGCCCTCGGCGGCGGCCCGCTCCGCCTCGGCCAGGGCCTCTCTCATGTAGTTCTGGTGCCGATCCATGGTCCTGTCCTCTCCGGAGATCACTCCGCCGGAGTGAGGGCCGGCCCCGCTACCCCGCCTGTCGTTCGTTGAGCCCCCGCTCGATCTCCCCAGCGATCCGGGCCGCCGCCTCCCTGGGGTCGGCCGCATCCCGGATGGGGCGGCCCACGACGATATAGTCGGCGCCCTCTCTCACCGCGTCGTACGGTGTCGTTACCCGCCGCTGATCGTCCGGGCCCGACCCACCCCGGTCGGGACGGATGCCGGGGACGACGGTGAGGAGCTTGTCCCCAAACTGCCGTAGTACCGCTCCCACCTCTCTACCGGAGCAGACAACGCCATGGCAGCCTGCTGCCACCGCCAGTCCCGCTCGGCGAAGCACGAGTTTGACCGGCTCCGCAGCCAGCTCTGGCCCGATTCCGAGGGCAAGGAGCTGGGTCGAATCCAAGCTGGTGAGCACCGTGACCGCCAGGATCTTGGTGGGCGGGGAAACCTCCTCCATCACCGCTGCCAGCAGCCCGGGATCGCAGTGCACGGTGAGAAAGGTCACGCGATCCGGGCAGGGAAGGGCGCGAACCGCCCGCCTGACCGTCTCGGGAATGTCGTGGAGCTTGAGATCGAGGAAGATCCCGGCGCTCGTTACTCCGCCGATTCTCTCCACCACCGAGGGCCCGGCTGCGACGAAGAGCTCGAGCCCGATCTTGAAGACGCCCACGTGGTCGCTGAGGAGGGCGACCAGTCTGGCAGCCTCCCCCACATCCGGCAC
>JAGFXI010000190.1 GCA_017861095.1 Deltaproteobacteria bacterium
ATACCGCTCCTACAGCACCTGTCAGGCCTGCGGCGGCGCGCGCCTCAAGGCGGATTCGCTCCTGTGGCGGCTCGGAGACAGGGAAGAGGCGGACCGGGTCCTGGATCCGTCAAAGCGCTTCCGCCCCGAGGGGGCCGGGTTCTCCGGCGAGACCCTGAGGCAACTCCCCGGTCTTACCCTCCACGACCTGGTCCTTCTCCCCATTGACCGCTGCCTGGCCTTCTTCGAGGGACTTTCCCTCCCGCCCCCCTTAGACGAGGCGGGGGAACTCCTCCTCAGAGAGATCAGAGCCAGGCTCGGTTTCCTTGCCGAGGTGGGGCTTTCCTACCTGACCCTGGACCGGCAGTCCCGCACTCTCTCCGGGGGGGAGGTGCAGCGCATCAACCTGACCACGGCCCTGGGCACGTCGCTGGTGAACACTCTGTTCGTCCTGGATGAGCCTTCAATCGGCCTCCACCCGGCCGATATGGCAAAGGTGATCGGGGTGCTGAAGAAGCTTCGCGACGCAGGGAACACGCTCCTCGTTGTGGAGCACGAACCCCAGGTGATGCTCGCCGCCGACCGGATTCTCGACCTCGGGCCGGGACCGGGGGAACGGGGTGGGGAAGTAGTCTTCTTCGGGACTCCGGCGGAGCTCCTGAAGGAAAAGGGATCAGTGACCGGCGCATATCTGTCCGGCAGGAAAAGGGTTGGGGGCGAAGAGAGATTCGGAAGGAGAGAGGCAGGTCCGGCGGGGAGTGACCGGTTCCTGGAGATCCTCGGCGCGAGAGCCCACAACCTGAAGGGGATCGACATCCGGATACCGCTGGGCCGCCTGGTCTGCGTCACCGGCGTCTCCGGGTCGGGGAAATCGACCCTGATCCAGGATGTTCTGCACCGGGGTTTCCAGAAGTTCCTAGGCCGCCCCACAGAGCAACCGGGGGAGCACCTGGCGATCCGGGGGTACGAGGAGATCGGGGACGTTATCCTGGTCGATCAGTCGCCCATCGGCCGCACCACCCGCTCCAACCCCGCAAGCTACGTGGGAGCCTTTGACACCATCCGCCGGCTGTTTGCCGCCGAGCCACTCGCTCTCGAGCGAGGGTACACGGCAGGCACCTTCAGCTTCAACGCCGGTACCGGCCGCTGTCCCTCCTGCGGCGGCAACGGGTTCGAGCATGTGGAGATGCAGTTCCTGTCCGATGTCTATCTCCAATGCCCGGAGTGCAACGGCCGGCGCTACCGCCCCGAAGTCCTGGAGGTGCTCTTTTTTCCCACCGGCGGGGGTCAGCCAAAATCAATAGCCGATGTCCTGGAGATGACGGTAAACGAGGCGATCGGATTCTTCGCCGACCATCCGGAGGTGCTCCGCGGTCTCGAACCGCTGGCAGGGGTGGGGCTCGGTTACCTCCGCCTCGGACAGCCGGTGCCGACCCTCTCCGGCGGTGAGGCCCAGCGGCTCAAGCTGGCAGGCCACCTGGCCAAGGCCGGCCAGCGGAAACGGGGTGACCAGGCGCCGGTTACCGGTCGCCCGACACTGTTCCTCTTTGACGAGCCTACCACCGGGCTTCACTTCGAGGACATTGCGAGGCTCCTCCACGCCTTCCGGCGGCTGCTCGATGCAGGGCACTCGCTGGTGGTAATCGAGCACAACCTGGACCTGATCCGGGCGGCGGACTGGCTGATCGACCTGGGTCCCGGCGGAGGGGTTGCCGGGGGTAGCCTGGTCTGCTCCGGCACACCGGACGAGGTAGCCGAATGCCCTGAGAGCCTTACCGGCCGGGCCTTGAGGGAGTACGACCGGCTGCTGCGGAGCCTGGTACGGGCCTCCCGACGGACAGGGAAGGTCCAACCGGCACCTCCTCCGAAGGGGGGAGAGGCCATCCGCATCATCCATGCCCGGGAGCACAACCTGAAGAATTGCGACATAACCATCCCCCGGGACCGTTTCACAGTCATCACCGGCATCTCCGGTTCGGGCAAGAGCACGGTGGCCTTTGATATCCTCTTCGCCGAGGGGCAGCGGCGCTACCTTGAATCCCTGAACGCCTATGCCCGCCAGTTCGTACAGCCCGCATCCCGGCCGGACGTAGATGCAGTCCTCGGCATCCCGCCGACGGTTGCCATCGCACAGCGTACTAGCCGGGGGGGACGGAAGAGCACCGTGGCGACCCTCACCGAGATCCACCACTTCCTCCGCCTCCTCTTTGTCAAACTCGGGGTGCAGCATTGCCCCGACTGCGGGATCGCCATCTCATCGCAGAGCCCGGAGGCCATCCTCGCCCGTCTCTTCCGTGACCTTCGGGGCAGGTCCGTCCTGATGCTTGCCCCCCTGGTCACGGCCCGCAAGGGGTATTACACCGACCTGGCGAAGTGGGCCGCCGGCAAGGGTTTCAGCCTTCTCCGTGTGGATGGGGTGATGACCCCCACCTCGCCCTGGCCGCGCCTGGACCGCTTCCGCGAGCACACCATCGAGCTGCCGGTGGGCGAATCGGTCGTCACCCCGCAGGGTGAGGGGGAACTGCGCGCCATCCTCGACAGGGCCCTTTCTTTCGGCAACGGGATAATACGAGTAGCAAGTCCCCCGTCGGAAAAAGCGGCTTCAGGGGGAATTGAGCTCCTCTTTTCCACCATGCGCGCCTGCCCCGGTTGCGGCAAAAGCTTTCCAGAGCCCGACCCGCGCATCTTCTCCTACAACTCGAGGCACGGCTGGTGCCCCCGCTGTTACGGCACCGGCCTGATCCTCCCCGGTTTCGACGGGGAGCAGAGCGGAGAGGAGATCTGGTGGAACGAGTGGTGGGAAGGGGAGGAGATTGTCTGCCCCGCCTGCGAGGGGCGGAGACTCCGTCCCGAGGCTCTGGCGGTCCGTTTCAGGGGGAGAAACGTGGCGGAGATAGGGTCTCTGACGGCAGGAGAGGCGGCTGATTTTTTCCGGAGTCTGGAGCTTGCCGGGAGGGAGGGGGCCATTGCCCGCGATATCGTTGCCGAGATCACCGCCCGCCTCGATTTCCTCTCCGAAGTGGGACTCGCCTACCTTTCCCTCGACAGGGCCGCTCCCACTCTCTCCGGCGGCGAGGCCCAGCGGATCCGCCTGGCATCACAACTCGGCTCCAACCTGAGGGGTGTCTGCTACATCCTCGACGAGCCGACCATCGGGCTCCACCCCCGCGACAACCGGATGCTCCTGGATACCCTGGACGGCCTCAGGGGGAAGGGAAACACGGTGGTGGTCGTGGAGCATGACGAAGAGACGATCCGGAGGGCCGAGTACCTGATCGACCTCGGACCGGGCGGAGGGGTGAACGGCGGCCGGGTGGTGGCCGCCGGGACCCAGGCGGAAGTCATGGCGGCTCCCGAGTCGATCACCGGCAGGTTCCTTTCTTCCCCACTGCGCCATCCTTTTATGGAGCGGCGCCCCCCTGCCTCGGGCGGAGCCGTGATCGAGTTGGTGGGGGCCTCCTGCCACAACCTGAAGGGGGTGTCTGTCTCGATCCCCTGCGGTCGCCTTGTCTGCGTCACCGGCGTCTCCGGAAGCGGCAAAAGCACCCTGGTGCGGGAGGTCCTCTACCGGAACCTCAGGCGGGTCCTGGCAGAAAGGGGGCGGCACGAGCAGCCCGCCGAGTTCGCGGGATGTACGGAAATCCGGGGATGGGCGGGCATTGGGCGGGTCCTGGAGGTGGACCAGACCCCCATCGGCAAGACCCCCCGCTCCTGTCCCGCCACCTATGTGGGCTTCTGGGACGCCATCCGCAAGCTCTTTGCCCGAACTCCCGAGGCACGGATACGGGGCTATACGCCATCCCGCTTCTCCTTCAACGTAAGCGGCGGACGCTGCCCCGAGTGCGAGGGGCAGGGGATGAAGACCATAGGGATGAGCTTCCTCCCGGACGTGCGGGTGCCGTGCGAGTCGTGCGGCGGGGCCCGATTCACTCCGGAGACGCTCATGATCCGCTTCAAGGGAAAGTGCATCGGCGAAGTCCTCGCCATGAGCGTGGACGAAGCGGCAGGGTTCTTCTCGGCCCACCCCCCTATCTGCCACCCTTTGGAGCTCCTCCGGGAGGTGGGTCTTGGCTACCTCACCCTCGGCCAACAGAGTCCGACCCTCTCCGGCGGCGAGGCCCAGCGGATCAAACTGGTGACGGAGCTGGCGAAGGCGAAACCGGTCGAAGGGACCCGCCGTGCAGGGGTTGGCGGCAACCATACCCTCTATCTTCTCGACGAGCCCACCATCGGACTGCACATGGCGGACGTGGAAAAACTGGTCCGGGTGCTCCACCGCCTGGTGGATGCCGGGAATACCGTCGTGGTCATCGAGCACAACCTGGATGTAATCGCCGAAGCGGATTGGATCATCGATCTGGGACCCGAAGGGGGGGAGAGCGGTGGCAAGGTCGTGGCCACGGGGAGCCCGGAACAGGTGGCCCGCGACGGCACGGGGTCTCACACGGGGATGATACTGGCCGAATTCCTGCGGGAGCGTGGTAAGGATTGTTCCTGAGGGCAGGTCTTATTTCCCTCCCGGATACTATATATGATTATACTGATTCGGGATCACCACTTTTCTGCGGGATATTGTCGGATGAACCCGCCATACATGAAATGTCTTCAACCGGGGTCGCTGTCGCGGAGCGGGTGTTATGACGGTGATACCGGGGCATTGGGGAGCCTGATACTTATGGCAATGTCTGAAAATCAATCTCTTGAACCAACCCGCTGCGCTGAACTGATCCGAAAATCCAACTCCGTGGTAGCCCTTACCGGTGCGGGAATTTCCACGGCGGCGGGCATCCCTGACTTCAGAGGTCCGCAGGGACTCTACGTGACCCGGCGGTACGACCCGGAGAAAGTCTTCGAGATTGGCTGGTTTCTGCGTGAGCCTCGCTACTTCTACGAATTTTCACGCGATTTCGTCGCTACGGTGAAAAATATCCGGCCAACGCTCACCCACCGGTTCCTGGCCGACCTGGAGAAGGAAGGCTGCCTCTCGGGGGTCATTACCCAGAATATCGACATGCTCCACCA
>JAGFXI010000191.1 GCA_017861095.1 Deltaproteobacteria bacterium
GCAGCCTCCCAGGTGAACTCGCCGCCGGGGAACAGGTTCTTGCCGCCGACGACAAATTGCCGCCCCACGCCCCTTCCCTGCAGGCGCAGGCCCGGGAAGGAGGGATACAAGAGGTCGAGAAAGGCCAGGACGAAGTCGCCCTTGAGGCCTTCCAGACGAAATCCAGCCCCTTCCACACCAGCAAGAGCAAGCCTCAGGCTCACCTCCGGCCTGAGCAGTGGCCCGGTCACATCCCCTTCCGCCCTGAGGTTACCCCCGAATCTCGATCCGGTCATTTTCCCGAGAGGGCTGAGATCGGTGCAGGCGAGGGTGAATCGGCCCTGGCACTGCTTCCACGCACTGTCCACCGAGCCGGAAAGGTGAAAGAGAATTCTTTCGGCCTCCAGAGTGAACCCGTCGAGGACAAGGGAATCGTTTCTCTGCAGGTGAGCCGCCACAGTGAACCGGCTCGCCGGGGAGAACCAGGGCGCCACGGCCTCCGGGAGCAGGCGCCGTGGAAGGCCAATGTGAGAGGCCCCCTTGCCCCCAGGAATCTCGAGAGAAGACCGCCGGCCGCCTCTCGCGCCTGGACGTGAACCAGCAAGGTGCGGGAAGGGGCCTCCGCCAGGGCGACTGTTGCCGCAATCTGGAGAGCAGGGCCTTCCATGCGCTCCAGGGCAAGAGAGAATCTGCTTTCCTCGCCTCCGGCTCCGCCCGTCAGACCCGCCTCCAGGGTGAACAGGGCCTGCTCTCCCAGGAGAGCCTCTCCCAGGGCAAGCCGGGCGACGGCAAGGTGCTGCACCTTGAGCCGCCACAGCACCCGCGGCCAAGACGGCGGTTCCCGTCGGCTCGGTTTCGCGCTCTTTCCGGTCTCGGGAAGGCGCTCCAGCCTGACGAGGTCTGCGGTGAACTCGTGCACGTGGACCCGTCCCCTCAGGAGTGCCGTCGGCGACCAGCGGATGACGAGATCTTCCCCGGTGAACCAGGGGCCTGCTGGGTCAGCCAGGCTCAGGCGATCCAGGCGGATGTGGAAGGGTATCGTCCCCTGTAACCTGCCAACCTCCACCGCCATGCCGCTGGCCGTGCTGATCGCCCAGACGAGGAGCTTCGCCGTCCAGCGCCGGCCGGTCTCCGTCTGGGCCAGAGTGAAAAGACCACCGGCGAGAAGCACTACCAGGAGGGTGCCCACGGAGAGAGCCTGCACCGTTTTCTTGAGGATGATCTTGCCGCGCACCGGATTCCTCAGACCGACCAACTCGTCAGAATGCCTGACCCAGGCTCACGTAGACCTGGAACGAGTCGTCAACTCCCGACCTTCGATCCAAGGGAAAACCCACATCCAGTCGGAAGGGACCAATAGGCGTGAAGTAGCGGACCCCGGCACCCGTTCCCCAGCGGAAACGGTCGTCCGATTCGAAGGGACCGGTAGCGAAGGCGGTCCCGCCGTCGAGGAAGGCGACCAGGCCGAACGGTTCCGTCACCCGTAGCCGAGCCTCCAGAGAGAGCTCGACGACCGACCTCCCGCCCACAGGTTTCTCGTCCACCAGCGGCCCGACCGTCTGATAGGGGTAGCCACGGATCGATCCTCCACCGCCGGCGTAGAAGCGCTCGTCCGCCGGGATGGAATAACGCGAGGCGCCCATAATCGTACCCGCCGCCCCCCGGCCCGCCAGGACGAGGGATGGCGCCCTGGTTACTTCGAGGTAGTGGGTAGTGCTCGCGTACATCTTGAGAAACCTGAGATCAGTAGTGATCAGGTCCTGGTAGGGAGCGAACTGCATCACCAGACGGCCGCCGCGGGTAGGGTTAAGCAGATCATTGCTCGCATCCCACCCGAAGGTGAGGGGAAAGGAGATGGAGGCAAAGTTCTCGTCCTCGCCCTGCTGCCCCACCTGGGAGAGCTTGAAGCCGACCCCTCCGCCCACGGTCATGCCCTGGGCGATATCCTGCTCCAGGCGGGCGGTGCTCGTCACGCTCCGGCTACTATAGGCCTCGGGAAACTCTTCAGCCAGACGGAGACCAAAGATGAGTCGCCTCTCCTCCCGGCCGAGGGTGGGTTTCCGAAAGGTCGCCTCCAGGGCTTTCACCACATCGGCCGCCGTCGCGGTCACGGTGAGACGCTCCGCCCGGTGAAAGAGGTTCCGATGCTCCCACGAGGCAGCAGCGCCGAACCCCTCGTCCGTTCTGTAGCCCACGCCGGCACTCACGGTCCGTTGCTTGCCCTCGGTTACGGTGACGGCGACCGGCAATTCACCCCCCTCGTCGAGGCTCTGCGCGGGAGTGACCTGGACCACCGAAAACAGCCCGGTCTCCGAAAGTCGCCTCTGGAGCTTGGCAACGAGATCGCCGTTGTATCGGTCGCCCTGCCGCCAGGGGATCTTGCCCTCCACGAGATCACCTTCCACCGAATCGAGGCCGTGGATGCTCGTCCGCCCGAACGTGGCCTCCGGCCCCGGTGTCACAAGGATGATCACCTCCACGGAGCGGTCGTCATGGTTCACCACGACCTTCCTCTCGGTGATCTCCGGAAAGGGAAACCCGCGGCTTCTCAGGAAGCTCAGGAGCTTCACCTCCCCTTCGACGAGGGAGCCGGACCTGACAGGCTCGCCGAGCACGAAGCCGAGATCCTTCGCCCCTGGAAGTTCCAGCGGAGGTTCGCGAGTTTCCGTCCCAGTCCGGATCTCAAGCGATTGCAGCCTGTAGGCGGGACCCGGCTCCACCTGGAAGGTAACCTTGACCGGCCTCGCCTTGCTGTCGATGGTCGTCGTCACCCGAGCGTCGAAGTAGCCCGCCGACTTGAGCAGGTTCACCAGCCGCGGCACGTCCCGCTCCACCCGTTGGCGCAGCAAACCGAGGGTTGCCGGGGGCCGCCCTTGCCGCAGGGTCACCGAGTCGAGGAGCGACTCGGCATCGGCGAGGAGACTCTTCTCCTCGATCCCGACGATGGTGACCTCGTAGGCGATCTGAGACTCGGAGAAGGCGGGAGAGACGTTGAGAAGCTGGAGAAGCCCGATACACCAGACCGTCAGGGCGAAGCCCATCGACGAGCCACGCCGCGCCCGTCGACGCTGGCGCGGCTCTGACGTCGACGCCCCCTTCACGGGCCTCCTCCTTTTCCAACGGCATGCCCACCACCCTCGCGCTCGGGAACCAACTCCTCCACCACGACGAAAGTCATGGTTTCGGCGGCAAGGCGAGGAGGGCGCAGGGACGGAGCGGCTGGGCCGCCACGGAGGGCCATATTCACGGTCGCAGCAGGTGGTCCGTGCATAATGCGGGCTAGCTACTTGGCGAGCCGCACCCATAGAGCCGCGAAAACGCCCCAGACAGCATTGAACGCGAGGACCAGGACCGGTGTCAGCGTTCCCAGAGCGAGACCAAGAACCCCCTTGTGCGCTTGGTAGGGAAAGACAACCAAGAGCTGCACCAGGCTGGGCCCCAGACTGAAGAGGAGACCCCGACCAAGCACCGAGCCCTGAAGCACGGGAAGAAGGAACAACAACCCCCAGAGACCACCCCAGACCGCACGCGGGTAGAGCCAGCCGGGGGAGAGCGCGGGGGCGATGTTCACACCCAGTGCGGCACTGATCCCAAATCTCCCGAACAGCCAGACGGCGAGGCTGTTGAACACGGCGCCGACGCATCCTGCGGCAAAGACCAAGGAGATGCTGCGAAGAAATCTACCCATCAACCCTCCTCCTATCTGTCATCTCTTTATAAGGATACGGGCGACACAAAAAATAAATTTAGCAGGCTGAGGGCTAGGGGGGAAGTAGAAACAGGCCTTTTTGGTCGTCCTCTGGCGCTCGATGGTCAGATAAATCTGCCATCCGCCTTTGTCTCGGAGACCTGATCGGTCTTGCCCTCGAGCCAGCCGATCCGGTCCACCTCCCTGGCGTCGAAGCGAGGCACATACGGTTTGATATCGAGGAGAGGGGTGCCGTCGACTATGTCCACGTCCTCGATGGTGAGCCGACAGCCATCGACCGAGATGAGCCTGACCGCGGAGAGACCGATACAGTTTGGGCGTCTCGGAGCCCGGGTGGCAAAGACCCCGCGAGGCGTATCGTCCAGAAAAGGCGTAACGACGAGCGAGTACCCCTTGGACAGGTGAAAATGGTAGAGGAGCAGGATGTGGGAAAACCCCTCGAGATCCTTGAGCCCCTCGGCAAATTCCGGCGCCACCTCGATCGTCCCGCGAACTCCGACCGCGCCAGTCGGTTGGATGGGCACCCCCTTCACCTCCGCGAAGGGAGAGTGGATTGTCCCGATAGGCCTGTAGCAGATCTCACCCACTGATACACCCCCTGCGCAAACACGCGCAACCACGTCAAGCGCGAGAGAATCCGGGTTCTGGCCCGGTTGCAGAGCGTCAGCGAATCTCACCTGGAGTGCTGCTTGAAGCCCCTCGAAATTGCAGCCGACCTTTCGGCAGAACTCTTGGTCCCCGGCTTGTCGAGGACGAGGCCGTTTCCCGCTGCGACCAACCGACTCTCCCGCTATCCCTCGAAGGTGGAGAGGCGGCGGATGCCGTAGCTCATGGGCAGCCACACGGCGGCGACGTTGACAACGAGGACGAGGGCGAAAGAGCCACCGATGTAGAGCCACTGGGGCATGCCGAGGGGGTGTCCGCGAGCCTCGGCCATGAAGAGGGTGTAGACCGGGCCGGCCTCGAGCACAATCACGAGGGCGATGAAGCTCATCGCCATGAGCATGTAGAGGAGCCCGCCGAAACCGGTGGCAACCTGAGCCAGGTTCTCCGCCCTGAAGTTGGGGAATGCCGCCCCCATGCCGATGCCGAGGGCGGTGATCCCGAAGACCATAAAGAATATGGTGAACGGGGTGAGCCACCGCATAAAGGCGCTCACCTGGAGGAGTGCATTCGAGGCGATGGCGAGCACTAGGCCGAGCACGAGGAGCGGTCCTAGGTAGAAGGCGAACTTGCTCCAGAGGAGGCGTCCGAGTGTAAGCGGCGAGGTCTGCATGATCCAAAACGAGGAGCCCTCGGCACTCACCGCCGGAAACACGAAACGAGCACCGATAGCAGCCAAGACGAATCCGGCGAGACCCGTGTTCAGGAAGGAGATGAGGTTCTGGAGGTAGAAGGAGAACTTGGTCCAGAGGAGGTGTCGGAGTGTAATCGGCGAGGTCTGCATGATCCAAAACGAGGAGCCCTCGCCACTCACCGCCGGAAACACGAAACGGGCACCGATGGCAGCCAAGACGAATCCGGCGAGACCTGTATTCAGGAAGGAGATGAGGTTCTGGAGGTAGA
>JAGFXI010000192.1 GCA_017861095.1 Deltaproteobacteria bacterium
TCCAGATTCGTACGGAGGTGGGGATGGTGTTCCAGTCCTTCAACCTCTTTCCCCACATGACGGTCCTCGAAAATATCAATCTGGCGCAAAGGTTCGTGAGAAAGAAGAGCGTCAAGGAAGCCACCGAGATGAGCATGGCCCTCCTGGAGAAGGTGGGCATGCCGGAGAAGGCCGGGAGCTACCCGAGCCAACTGAGCGGCGGCCAGTAGCAGCGGGTTGCCATTGCGAGAGCCCTGGCGATGATGCCCAAGGTCATGCTCTTCGACGAGGCCACGAGCGCCCTCGATCCGGAGATGATCGGCCGCGAGGGGATGACGATGGTGGTGGTGACCCATGAGATGGGGTTCGCCAGGGAGGTGGGCGACCAGATGATCTTCATGGAGAGCGGCGCGATCGTTGAACAGGGTCCCGCTCGGCTTTTGTTCTCAAACCCCCAGAGGGAGCGGACCAGGCTCTTTCTGAGTCAGATACTCTGAGATCCCCACGGGCATCCGATCCTGGACAACGACAGGGATCTCTTGCCCTAAGGCACCAACGGAGAAAGGAGGAAGTTGCGATGAGGATTCACAGGACACTCATGCAGGTTGTGGTTGTGGCCCTCTTCGTCTGCGGCGCCGCGGCCTTGGTATCCGCCGCCAGCGTTCAACAGCAACTTACCGAGGAGAGCATGATCGAGCAGGTGCTCAAACGACGCACCCTGCGGGTCGGCCTGGACACCTTCGTTCCCTGGGCCATGAAAGACAAGACGGGAAAACTCATCGGCTTCGAGGTGGACGTGGCCACGAGACTGGCCAAGGATACAGGGGTGGAGGTGGAGTTCGTGCCCACCCAATGGGCCGGCATCATCCCTGCTCTGCTCACGGGAAAGTTCGATATCATTATCGGCGGCATGACCATTCGGCCGGACCGGGCCCTCAAGGTAAACTTCAGCATCCCGTACGACTACTCCGGGCAGACCATTTGCGCCCACAAGGTGCTGGCGGCCGGCTTCAAGAAGGCGGAGGACTTTAATCGGCCTGATGTAAACATCGGCGTTCGCCTCGGCACCACCTCGGTGCTTGCGGTCAAACGGATTATGCCCAAGGCGAAGATGCGACAGTTTGACCAGGAACCCCAGCTCTATCAGGAACTCCTGAACGGGAACCTCCACGCCGTGGTCGCCTCCTTGCCTACACCGGCATACCAGGCCCTCAAGTACCCGGACAAGCTCTTCGCCATCACCGAGCCGTTTTCCAAGGAGCTTATCGGCTTTGCCCTCCGCAAGGGCGATCCGGACAGCCTGAACTATCTGAATAGCTGGATCCAGACGGTCGAGGCGGAGGGCTGGCTCCAGGAGCGGCACGACTACTGGTTCAATGCCAAGGAGTGGGAGCAGTTGCTGAAATAGGCTGGCTGTGATGGAGGGAGGGCGGCCAGAGCGAGTCCGCGACGATTTCCCTGACTAGTGCACGCATGAAGGGAACAGGCATGGTGCGAAGGAAAGGACGGAAGATCACCGCCCTCGATGTGGTCGTCTCCCTGTTCCTTCTCTCCGCCATTGCCTATGTGGGCTACCGGATCAAGGTCGGGCTCGATTACCACTGGAGCTGGGGAGCGATCCCCCAGTACTTCTGGCGCTATGACGAAGAGGGGGGTGGGTGGGTTACAAATATCCTCATCCAGGGTCTCTTAACCACCATCCGCCTGAGCGTGTGGGGAACCCTCCTGGCGACGATCGTCGGCGTCGCCGCAGGTCTTTGCCGCGTGAGCCACAGCCTGTTCAACCGGCTCGTCGGCCGTGTCTATGTCGAATTCACCCGCAACATGCCGCCCCTCGTTTTCATCCTCATCTTCTACTACTTCGTCAGCGACCAGATCATCCCCCTCCTTGGCCTCGACGATTTCATCTTCTGCCGGCCGCAGTATGCTCGCTGGCTCTGCGGCGTTTTCTTCTCCTCTCCGGCCCTCTTCTCAGCCTTCGTCTCCGCACTCCTCTCTCTCTCCCTCTTCGAGGGGGCGTACATTGCCGAGATCGTAAGGGCCGGCATCCAGTCCATCGATCGGGGGCAGTGGGAGGCCGCCCACGCCCTGGGGCTCTCCAGATGGCAACAGCTCCGTCACGTGATCTTGCCCCAGGCCCTGCGCCGAATCCTGCCCCCCCTCGCCGGCCAGTTCATCTCCATCGTGAAAGACTCGTCTATCGTCTCGGTTATTTCCATCCAAGAGCTCACCTTTCAGGCCACCCAGCTCATGGCGTCGACGTACTTCACCTTTGAGATCTGGGTCACGGTCACCGCCCTCTACCTGGCCATGACCCTGACCCTGTCTCTACTCGTCTCAAGGCTCGAGACTCGATTGGCGGCGGGCCGGATCTAGCCCGACTCAACCGTTTTTAGAGAACCTTGCTTTCGGAAAGATACGTGCGGCCTTTCGGCGCGAGGCTGTATTCGGCTGGGCTGTTTGCCGAAATGGAGACATCGATATAGGCCTGCTCTTTTAAAGCATCCAAGTAAGGTTCCAGCTTGGGCGCCATCACCTCCAGAATGTCCGACAGATCATCCAGGGTGTAGCCCCGAGGATCGGATTCGGCGAGGAGGCGGAGGATTTGCTTCTGGAGACTTTCGGATTTGACCTGGGGGCTTTCTAATTTGACGGTAGCCTTTTCCTTCACCTTTTCCGGTTTCTTGGCCTTCTCTTTGGTCGTCGACGGGATGGTAGGTGCCGCAGGGGTTCGCGGTTCCTCCGTCCTGGGTGCAGGTCTTTCAGGTGCCCGTTCCCTCGTGGTCGACTCTGGGGCGGCCGAGAATTTCGGCGCCTCCGAGATTTTCCGTTCCGGCGTCCGCTTCTTCACCGGTTCGGGGTCCTCCTCACCAGCCTCAGGCGTTTTTGCGGGTCGATGGCGAGGCTCGGGCTTCACTTTTTCCGTCGGTTCATCCTCCGGCTCCCTGACCTCCTCCACGGACTCGTCCTGCGGCGCGATCGAGGCGAGCGTGGCGCGCAGCTCCACCATCATAGCCTCGTAGGAGAGACGGGGTAGCCGATGGATACCGAAGGTCGCTGCGAGCGTGCCGAAGAGTGCCTCCATGAACTCGCGCCCTTCGACATCCAGTGGGTCTTCAAAGACGGAGAGCGGTGGAGGAAGTTCGCTGCTCCGCAAGCCGGAGTGGCAGATGACAAGAACCGGGAGGTTCTTCATCCAGGCGCAGCCCGCTTCAAAGTGAATCCAGCCGTGCTGAATTGACCGTGGACTACAAAGGAGCAGGAGAAGCTTTGCCGAGTCGAGGGCGCCGTCGATCCCCTGGAGCCACTTGCGATCCGCGGCGTTGTCAGCCGAGCTGCAGCTCACAATAGCTTCCACCTGTCCGAGAAACGTCGACTCGATGAAGTCCTTGAGGAGCAGGGCGAACAGGGCCTCTTCTGAGACATGACTGATGTAGAGTTTCAATTCTCTTCTCCCCGCACTGCCGTGGTCTTACCACGTGCTTGAAGTACAACGCCGGTGTTGGCTTTGCATCAAAGGAGCCGCCATTTCTAGGGCGCCCGTGCGCTGCCGTTTGATCGTCATGGAAGAGTAGCAGGACCCATGCCAAAAGAGATAGCCCGCATCACGCACGAGTTACGTGCTGCGACGGAGTGGGCCAGGGCAGGGAGGTCTATTCGGCAAAGGCGTCACGCCGAGGCGTGATCGCGGCATTGATAGTGGAGACGGAGGCCGGGCCTTTGAACGAGAATGTGGTGGAAAGCCAGGGGGGCCTTTCTGTCGGCGAAGGAAGGTAGATGCTCCGGATGCGCTTTGCCTCGTAGACCCCCCTGCCTCCGGCGCCGCCCCGCCTTGAACAGCCGGAAGGAGCACCAGATCCGTGATCGCAGCAGGTGGCTCGAGCATAATGGGGCTAGACGAGGTCGCCCAGAAACGACGCCGCCCGAGTTTCGGACCAGTACTCGCCCTCTTGGTTGAAGGAGACGAATCCCACGTGTCCTCCCCATGAAGGGATCTCCAGATACATCTTGGGATGGCCTGATGCCTCGGTGACCGGATAGCATTCCGGGCCCAGGAAGGGGTCGTCCTTCGCGTTCACCACCAGGGTGGGGATGGTGACCGCGGGAAGAAATTGCTTGCTGCTGGAGCGGCGATAATAGTCCTCGGCGCCCTTGAAGCCGTGGAGCGGCGCGGTGTAGCGCTCGTCGAAATCATAGAAGGTCTTGATCTGATCGTAGCCGTCGTCGGTGATCTTACCCGGCATCAATACCATCTTGGCCAGGATCTTTTCGTGGAGCAGACGGATGAAGCGACTCATGTACATGCGATTGCGTTCCTTCGCCATCTGCCGCGCACCCGAGGCAAGATCACAGGGAACGGAAAAGGCGACGGCCCCCACGATCAGGGGACTCACCGCCTGACCCCGCTCCCCGAGGTATTTCAGAGTCACGTTTCCCCCCAGGCTGAAGCCGATGAGGGCCAGGATACGGTAGCGGGGCGAGTCCTCTTGCACGTGAGCGATCACCGCCTCAAGGTCCTCCGTAGCCCCGCTGTGGTAGGACCGGAGCAGCCTGTTCGGCTCGCCGCTGCAGCCGCGCATGTTCCACGCGAGAGCATCCCAGCCCCTCCGGTTGAAGGCTCGCGCCATACCGAGGACGTAGGACCGCTCGGAGTTCCCCTCGAGTCCGTGGGAGATGATCGCCAGCCGGCATGCGCCCGTCTCCGACCAGTCCAGATCCAGGAAGTCGCCGTCCGGGGTGTTGATTCGTTCCCGGCGGTACGAGACCCCTTTCACCGTGCGAAACAGGCTGGGAAAGATGGTCTGGAGATCCCGATTCCTGAACAGGAGTGGCGCCTGGTAAGTGGACCGCGATACGAGCGGCAATGTTGGTCCCTCAGCCCTTCCGGTGGGCAATGCCCACCCTAACTCTTGAAGTGCCTATGAAGTGCCTAAAGTGAGCTAAAATGCCTAAAGTTAAGGCTCCAGATCAACCCTGCGGCAGGCAGGGGGGTCTGCGGCGCAAAGCGCATCGGAGCCTCCACCTTCCTTCGCCCCCAGGAAGACCCCCCGGGCTTTCCGCCACCACCCCGACCGAGAGACCCAGCCTTCCTCTCCACTATCGATGGCGCGAC
>JAGFXI010000026.1 GCA_017861095.1 Deltaproteobacteria bacterium
GAGCACATGGGGGCGAAGGTGCCGGTGGTTACCACATCAACCTCGGCCGCCGCCTTCTTCACGCCTTTGCTCTTCGCCACCTCGATGATCTCTTCGGCGGTGAAGACGACGGCGCGGCCGCTCTTGATTTTCTCATTGATTTCCTGGATGGTCTTCGCCATGAATCTCCTCCGTGATTACAGCGTGTCGCCAGTCATGCACGTTTCTCTCCAGCCGGAAGCCCCACGCGGGGCCGGGCATGATCCATAGCATCAGACCACCCCCTTCCAAGGGTGCAGCCCAAAGGGCGGAGCCCATAGCGATGGAGCATAATGACAGGTTGTCTCAGCGTCGGCGCCCTCGCCTTCCTTGATCATGCCGCCACCGGAGCCATGGCCGTTTCAAGTTCCCTGAGGCGGAGGGCCCACGGGGAAGGGCGACAAGGGCCGCTGCAGTGATCGCCAAGCTTAGAGGCAAGTCATGATCCCGTCAAGTCCCCACCCGCCCGGGAGGCTGCAGGTCAGGGGAAGCGCCGGGTTACGGTCGGCAACCTCTTTCGCGGTCACCGATGCCCGTTGCTTCCCTGCCGGCCGCTCCCGGCTGAATTTGGTGCGGCGCCATCGGTTTGGATCTTTACGGTCACGGCCAGGTGCTGATGTAGCGTTCTCCCGTACTCGGAAGCACCGCCACGATAGTCCGCCCTCGGCTCCCTGCGCGGGCCGCAACCTGGAGCGCGGCCCAAACCGCGGCACCGCTCGAGATGCCCGCGAGGATACCCTCCTCACGGGCCAGTCGGGATGCGGTCTCCTCGGCATCGGCGTAGCGAACCTGGATCACTTCATCGACCAGGTCCAGCCGCAGCACCGGCGGAATGAAGCCGGCGCCGATACCCTGAATCTTATGTGGGCCCGGTTGGCCGCCGGAGAGCACCGGGGAGTCCGCGGGTTCCACGGCGATAACCCTGAATGAGGGCTTCCTCGCCTTGATCACCTCGGCGACGCCGGTGATGGTGCCGCCGGTTCCGACCCCGGCGACCAGGATGTCCACCCCGCCCTCCGTGTCGTTCCATATCTCGAGGGCGGTGGTCCGGCGATGGACGTCGGGATTGGCGGGATTGCTGAACTGGTCCGGCATGTGGGAGCCGGGAACGGCTGTGACCAGGTCTTTCGCTTTGGCGATGGCGCCTTTCATTCCCTCACTCCCCGGGGTGAGCACCAGCTCAGCCCCGAGACGGGCAAGGAGCTTGCGCCTCTCAACCGTCATGGTGTCCGGCATGGTCAGGATCAGGCGATAGCCCCGGCTGGCGGCGATCATAGCCAGGCCGATCCCGGTATTGCCGCTGGTGGGCTCGATGATGACGCCGCCGGGTACGAGCTTCCCTGCCGCCTCCGCGGCGTCGATCATGCTCCGGCCGATCCGGTCCTTGACACTCCCCAGGGGGTTGAAGAACTCGAGCTTGGCCAGGATTCTTACGTTCAGCCCGGCAGTCAGTCTCCTCAAGAGGACCAGTGGTGTGTTGCCGATGGTGTTACCGATCTCCGATGCAATCCTCATTTCCTGTTACCTTGCATTCGCCGCACCGTCCGCGTTCCGGAAGATGAGCTTCGGCGGCGCCAGGAAGACTCTGGTTCCCGGTGGGACGGATTGGGTGATCCAAACGTTACCGCTAATGACAGAACCTGCGCCGATCACCGTCTTGCCTCCGAGAACGGTGGCTCCGGAGTAAATGGTGACGTCATCTTCGATGGTGGGATGACGCTTGGCGCCACGAAGCCGGTTCACCTCTTCCTTCGGGAGGGAGAGGGCTCCCAGGGTGACTCCCTGGTAGAGCCGTACTCGCTTGCCTATACTGGTGGTCTCACCGATGACCACCCCTGTCCCGTGGTCGATGAAAAAGCTGGAACCGATGGATGCCCCGGGATGGATGTCTATTCCGGTGATGCTGTGGGCGTACTCGGACATCATTCTCGGCACCAGAGGAACCTGCTGTTGCCAAAGGCGGTGAGCGATCCGGTGGACTGTTACGGCAAGGGCACCGGGGTAGCTGATCACCACTTCATCAATGGTCCTCGCCGCGGGGTCACCGTCGTAGGCCGCCTGGACGTCCGTCGTCAGCACTTCGCGGATCTCCGGCAGCGCTTCGAGAAAGCGAACAGCCTCTTCCTGGCCACGTTCCTGGCAGTGAGTGCATACCAACTGGTAGCGCTGACAGTCGTGACGGATGCTCAGCGCGATCAGCTGCGAGAGGGTCTCGAAGAGATCGGTCACCTCCATGCCCACCGCGTATTCGATGCGGTTTGCATCCAGCACCTGACCATCAAAGTAGCCGGGGAACAGCAGGCGCCTCGTTCGCTGGATAACCTCAACCACTTTCTCCGAAGAAGGAATGAGCTCGGCATCCACATGGGCAAACAATTCCCGGTCCCGGCTTGAGGCGACCAGACCGCTGATGATGCCGGGAAGGTGCGAGCGATTCTTGACCGCTGTATCATAGGCGAGACGGCACGTGGCGGATTCGCCTTCATCACGCTGGTGCATTTGGCTCACGGTGGGTTTTCCTCCCGCGCTCTATCAGGGCCGGTATGGACCTGTACCCCGGCCCATGAGTGATGGGTCAGTTGTGGGTTCTCTGTCGCGAGGGGGATTAGGTCGGCGAGCAAAACGTCACGGGCTGGTCAGGAGGAAGCCTTGCTTCGGGGCGGTAGACCGGACACGATGGTCCAAGCGCGCAAGATTGACGTGAAGCCGCTGGCCTTGCCTTCCGGATCGCGAAGAGACCTACGACAGCTCATCTCTTCTTCGCTCATGACCATATCGTGTCACCACCCCCTCTCTCGTCGAATTCACACCGCGCTACTAGTATAAAAGAGAAACAGCTGAAGTCAAGCACTTTCAGAAAGCAGCCCTTACCTACCTTTCGGAACGGCGAGCCTGGAGGTGGGCGCACATCCGACGGGTTCCGGGGACCGTGGCATGATCATTGCTCGCGAGATTGACGGCTTCGTAAAAAGTCCATCTGTCCCGCGAGGCGCGGGATTGCGCTTCATCTTTCGTCATTGCAGCGTACATCTGTGTACGCCTCATTCCTCAGGATTCGCGCGCCTTGTCCCGCCTGTGGCGGGAGAGCTTTTTACTGTGCCGTCTACCTTGGCGACTTCTTGCGAAGTCCTCAAGATTGCCACTGGAAGGATCGCGGAATTTGGGGTAATCTCCACTAAGAGCGCTTGCTACCCCGGAGCGGCGCAAACCGTTATGATAGTATTCCCGAGAGAGACGGCATGAAGGAATAGATGCGGGAGGAGACCATGCACCAATCGAAGGGCCGATGGCGCTCTGCTCTCATCTGGGTGGTGAGTGGAATCGCCATCCTCATCTGTGCGCAGGTATTCGGCCAGGGCGGCGAGCCCGCACTGGTGATCACGTCGCCCAGTTTCGACATGGGTGTCGTCTGGGAAGGAGACACGATTTCCCACGCCTTCGAGGTGAAGAATGAAGGAAAGGCGGAGCTCAAGATCCTCGAAGTGAGACCTGGCTGAGGATGCTCGGTGGCCAGCTTCGATCAGGCCATCCCGCCAGGTGGCGTGGGCAAAATCGTTCTGACGGTCAAGACTGAGGGCTATCAGGGGCGGGTGACCAAGAGCGCCCTGGTGAGGAGCAATGATCCTCGCCAGCAGAGCTTGAGCCTCTCCCTGGCAGCCGATATACGCACGTACATCGTGGTCGAGCCGGTCCCTAGGGCGGTGCTCCAGGGTGTCGTCGGCGACGACATCCGCCAGGTCCTGCAGATACGGGCCGGTGACGGCTATCCCCTCCAGATTCGCGAAACGAGCACCAATATGACTCAGTGGTTGGACTACAAGGTCCTGAGCAAGGGGGGGAATCACCAGTACGATCTTGAGCTGCGGAGCAAGGCCCAAACGCAGGCCAGTGCCGGCGGCTATATCCGGCTGGTGACAAATCATCCCAAGAAACCTGAGGTGACCATACCGGTCCAACTCCGGGTGAGACCGGAACTTGAGGTCCTGCCGCCCGAGATAACATTCGGTCGAGTGACGGCTCCATCTTCCGGGGAGAAGATGTTGAGGGTTGTCACTCTGATTGATAACAGGGGGAAGAGCATCCGAGTTCGGGACTTGAAGTACAATGAAAAATTCTTCAAGGCCACCGCAGTGCCCCTTGGCGGTGAGAACACCTCGAGGTGGCGGATCGAGGTGGAGCCGCGGTTCGATCGCTTGCCCGGGGGGGGTGTAACTGACATCGTCGTTGTCAAGCTTGATGGAACCAATCCTGACGAGGTGAAGGTGCCGGTGAGCATTACGGTGCAGAAGGAAGCACAGAGGTCAACCACTAACTGATTCCCTTTCTCCCGCGAACCATTCACGAGTGATTCCACGTTGCAACGCTATCTCTGCATCCACGGCCATTTTTACCAGCCGCCTCGAGAGAATCCCTGGCTGGAGGTCATAGAGCAGCAGGACGGGGCTCGTCCTTATCATGACTGGAACGAGCGGATTACCGTTGAGTGCTACGCTGCCAACACCGCCTCGAGGATCCTTGATCAACACGGGCTGATCGAGCGCATCGTCAACAACTACGCCGGGATCAGCTTCGACTTCGGGCCGACGCTCCTCTCCTGGCTGGAGTCGCACGCCCCTGAGGTCTATGAGGCTCTCCGCGAGGCCGACCGCGAGAGCCAGCGGCGCTTCTCCGGCCACGGCTCCGCCATAGCCCAGGCATATAACCATCTCATCCTTCCCTTAGCGACGACAAGGGACAAGCACACCCAGGTTTTCTGGGCAATCAGTGACTTCACCCACCGCTTCCGGCGTCCGCCTGAAGGCATGTGGCTGCCCGAGACGGCTGTTGATCTGGAGACCCTTGCGATCCTCGCCGAGCACGGGATTCGTTTCACCATTCTGGCACCGAGACAGGCGCGAAGGGTCAGAGATTTGCGGGGCAAAGAGTGGCGGGATGTAACCGGGGAAAGGATTGATCCGACGACGGCCTACGCCGTCCGGCTGCCTTCGGGGAAAAGCATTGCCGCCTTCTTTTACCATGGACCGATCGCGCAGGCCGTCGCCTTCGAAAACCTGCTCCGAAGCGGGGACTCCCTCGCCCACCGGCTACACCAGATTTTCAGCGCCGAGCGCCCCTGGCCGCAGCTCGCCCACATCGCGACAGACGGGGAGAGCTACGGCCACCATCACCGATTTGGGGAGATGGCCCTCGCCTACGCCCTTCAGGTCGTTGAAGGCCGCAACCTGGCGAGCCTCACAAATTACGGGGAGTTCCTGGAACGACATCCCCCAAGACACGAAGTGGAGCTCGTGGAGAAAAGCTCGTGGAGCTGCGCCCACGGGGTGGAACGATGGCGGGGTGATTGTGGCTGCTCGTCCGGGGCCCATCCGGAATGGCGGCAGACCTGGCGGGCTCCCCTCCGCCAGGCCCTGGACTGGCTTCGGGATACGGTGGCGCCCCTCTTTGATGAACGGGCGGGTCGCCTCCTCCGTGAGCCCTGGGAGGCGCGGAACGACTACATTCGGGTCATTCTCACCCGCTCCCCCGTTGTGGCGGCGGACTTTCTCTCCCGCCAAGCCCGGCGGGCTCTGAGCGAGGCGGAGAGGGTCACGGTTCTGAAACTCATGGAGCTCCAGCGGCATGCCATGCTCATGTACACAAGCTGCGGCTGGTTCTTCGACGATCTTTCCAGCATCGAGACGATCCAAATCCTGCGTTACGCCGGCCGGGTGCTCCAACTGGCCGAGGATCTTTTTGGTAAACCCCTCGAGGCCCGGTTCCTGAAGCTTCTGAAGCGGGCCCGTAGCAACATCCCTGAGCGGGGGGACGGCCTCGAGCTCTACAAGCGGGAAGTGAAGCCGGCGGTGACCGACCTGGCCACGGTGGGCGCACACTATGCTCTCTGCTCCCTCTTCGACGCCTACGCCAAGCAGGCTCGAGTCTATTGCTACCAGGTACAGGCTGAGGACTTGCAGACTGCCGAGGCGGGCAAAGCGAGACTGGTGGTGGGACGGGCCCGGGTGACCTCGGAGATAACTCTGGAGTCGGATGTCTTCGGCTTCGCCGCCCTTCATTTGGGCAACCACAACCTGAACGGCGGGGTCAAGAGATTTTCCGATATCGGGTCTTACGAGACCATGGCCGCAGAGCTGAACTCACTTTTTGCCGGGGCCGATTTCGCCGAGACGATTCGCGCTCTCGACCGGAACTTCAGGGGTTCTCTCTATACCCTGAAATCCTTGTTCCGGGACGATCAGGGCAAGCTCCTCGGCCGTATCCTCCGGGCCACACTGGAGGAAGCCGAGGCGGTGTATCGCCAGCTCTACGAGCATCACGCTCCCCTGCTGAAGTTCCTCAAAGACACAGCCAGCCCTCCGCCCAAGGCCCTGTCAACAGCGGCGGAGTTCATCCTCAACGCCAGCCTTCACCGGGCGTTGGCGAACGATGAGTCTGACCTGGGTCGGATCGAACAACTGCTCCGGGAGTCGCGACTCGAGGACGTGTCCCTTGACGAAGGGACGCTCGCCTACGCCTTCGGGAAGCGGCTCGAGGTCACAGCCCGTCAATTTGGCGCCGACCCCGCGAGACTCGGAGCAATCGAGCGCCTTGAGGCCTTCACCGCCCTGGTTCGCCGTCTCCCCTTTGACGTGAACCTCTGGCAGGCGCAGAATATCTGCTACCGGGTCCTCCATGGCGTCTGCGGCGAGTTCCGGAGCCGCGCCGCCAAAGGCGATCGCGAGGCTCAACGGTGGCTGGATCGGTTTATGGCCCTGGCGGAGCATCTCCTCGTCCGCGTGGCCACCTAGCCCTCATTATTCACGACTCACGTGCTGCTACCGCGGATATGGCCGTCCTTCCGGGCGTCCTCGGCTCTCGAACATTGCGACGTACTGAAGAAGTGCGCCTCGGATCCGAGTCCCGCGGTACCGCGGGACGGTGGCCCGGAGCAACGACCACCTCCACGATCTCGCTCCGGCGTCTCTTGCATAATGCGGGTTAAAGCTGCGGGAGGCTCTCTTTCACCGGTCTTTCGCCAGATCCTCCATACTCCTCAAGACGAGGGCGGTCCAGCCGGTCTGGTGGCTGGCCCCGATGCCCCGGCCCGTGTCCCCATGGAAGTATTCGGAAAAGAGCACGAGATCTTTCCAGTAAGGATCGTGAGCAAACTCGAGGACATCTCCATGGCAGGGGCGACGACCGTGCTCATCGGGAAGAAATATCTTCACCAGCCGTCCGGCTATCTCCTGGGAAACCTCCTTGAGACTGAGCAGTCGGCCGGACCCGGTGGGGCACTCCACCCGGAGGCTGTCACCGTAGAAGTGGTGATACCGCTCAAGGGCCTCGATAAGGAGATAGTTCACCGGAAACCAGATGGGTCCGCGCCAGTTCGAGTTGCCGCCGAAAAGCCACGTGCTGGACTCGCCAGGAACGTATTCGACCCGGTATTCCGCACCATCGACCTTAAAGACGTACGGCCGCTCCCGGTGAACCCGGGAGAGGGCACGGACACCGTAGGGAGAGAGGAATTCTCTCTCGTCCAGCAGGTAGCGGAGCGTCCGTACGAGTCTCTCGCGAGTGGGGATGGCGAGGAGACGATGGCGGTGCCTCTCATCGGACTCCAGCGTCTTCATGCAGCTGATGACCTGGGCCAGGTCCTTGCGGTTCTCCAGGAACCAGCTCATACGCTTCTTGAAGCCGGGCAGGCTGTCGATGACGCTCGACTCGAGGATCTCGACGGCGATGAGCGGGAGCAGTCCCACCATGGAGCGAACCCGGAGCGGGACGGTGCGATCGTCCACGTGGAGGTGGTCGTAATAGAAACCGTCCTTTTCATCCCAGAGCCCAGTCCCGCCCAGGGCGTTTATGGCATCGGCGATGGCGATGAAGTGCTCGAAGAACTTGGAGGCCACATCCTCGTAGGCCCCGTCCTCTCCGGCGAGTTCGAGGGCCATGGAGAGCATGGTGACGCAGTAGAAGGCCATCCAGGCAGTGCCGTCCGCCTGCTCGAGATGCCCGCCCGTGGGCAGGGGTTGTGAGCGATCGAAGACCCCGATATTGTCGAGACCGAGAAAGCCGCCGGCAAAGACGTGATCCCCGTGGAAGTCCTTGCGATTCACCCACCAGGTGAAATTGAGGAGAAGCTTTTGGAACACCCGCTCGAGAAACAGCCGATCGCGTTGACCCCGGGGCCCGGTCATCTTATAGACTCGCCAGGCCGACCAGGCATGAACCGGGGGGTTCACATCGGAGAAATCTAACTCACACGCCGGAATCTGCCCGTTCGCATGCATGTACCACTCGCGGAGAAGCAGGACGAGTTGATCCTTGGCGAAGTACGGGTCGAGACCGGCAAAGGGAATCATGTGAAAGGCGAGATCCCAGGCGGCATACCAGGGGTACTCCCACTTGTCGGGCATGGAGATCACATCCCGGTTGTAGAGATGACCCCAGTCATGGTTCCGCCCATGTTTCCGCCCCTCTGGAGGTGACGGCTGAGCAGGGTCTCCTTCCAGCCAGTCCTTCACGGAGAAATGGAAGAACTGCTTGGTCCAGAGGAGCCCGGCATAGCCCTGACGCATGACCCGTCGCTCCTCTGCCGTCAATCCTTCCGGCAGGATGGTCGCGTAGAACTCATCCGCCTCCTGCAAGCGCCTTCCAAAAATCTCCTCGAAGCCCGGGCCGAAAGCATTTCCGGGAGCTTCGTCACTCCCGTAAAGGCGAAGGCGCAGGGTGACCTCCCCCGCAGCAGGGACCATGAAGTGGTAGTGGGCTGCTGCCTTTGTCCCGGTCTCTTCGGGATTTACCGCCCCTTTCCGCCCCTGAACGAGGTAGTCGTGGAAGGCGTCTTTCACGTGGGGGCTAGGATTGGGGACGTCGAACAGTCGAGCGGCATTCGTCTCGTTTTCCGTAAAGAGAAAGACGGGAAGCCTGTCGTCCGGCCCGGGGGCGGCGGCGAGATGAAAGGTGCCTAACGAGGCGTGTGCCGCCACGAGCGCAGCCTCATCTACCTTTTGAATCCGGGGCCTCGGCCAGTAGCCTTCGCCGGTCCGTCCCCAGGACCAGGTGTTCCGGAACCATAGAGTGGGGAGGACGTGCACGGCCGCGGCTTCGGGACCCCGATTTGCCACGGTAATGCGGATGAGCACGTCGTTCGGCGCACCCTTGGCATACTCGGCCAACACGTCGAAGTAGCGGTTCTTCCGGAAGACCCCGGTCTCCAGGAGCTCGAACTCACCCTGATCCTTCCCCCGCTTTCGGTTCTCTTCCACCAGAAGGGAGTAAGGGAATTCCTCTTGGGGGTACTTGTAGAGGGCTCTCATGTAGGAGTGGGTGGGGGTGGAATCGAGATAAAAGTAATACTCCTTGACATCCTCGCCGTGGTTTCCCTCGGGACCGGTCAATCCGAAAAGGCGCTCCTTGAGAATCGGATCACGACCGTTCCAGAGGGCGAGAGCAAAACAGAGCCGGCCCTCGCGGTCGGTGATCCCGAGGAGGCCGTCTTCGCCCCAGCGGTAGGCGCGGCTTCTCGCATGGTCGTGGGGAAAATAGTCCCACGGGTTGCCTGAGGCGGAGTAGTCCTCGCGCACCGTAGCCCATTGCCGCTCGGAAAGATACGGCCCCCAGCGTTTCCAGTTCTTCTCCCGCCGGGCATCCTCGTACAAGCGGATTTCCTCCGCAAGAGGCTTTCCCTGTTTCATAAATGGAGATCTCATATTTTCTTCCGTAAGCAGGACGTCCGCCTCACCGCGCCGCCGCCGATGACGCCAATATCGTAATCGTAGGTCGCCATGATCTCCTCCCTGGGTCTCTGGACAGTGCCCCTCCTGAGAGCGTTCGCTGTGCCCAGTTCTTCTGAGTATGCGACTTCAACCTTTGAAACAGTTCATCCTTCGCTATGGTCCTGCTAATTCTCTCGAGCAAGTCGCCTCCTTTTAAAGCCGATCGCCAAGCCCGCATCAGCTCGGCGCACTGCTCCGCCATCTTCTGCTCCAGCTCTTTGCGCATTTCCCGGGGACCGCTTTCGGCGTGCGCGCATGCTCTCGGCCGCAGCCCTTCGTTATCCATGTGTATCTCTCCAGAAAGGTGGCAGTCGCCCCGTGCGAAGATCTCTCCTTACTTATGTTAGTCTACCCTTCGCCCGAGAGGAGAGAAGACGCCCCGCAGTCTTCGAGGGACACGAACGGAAAGCGGCGAGGAGAGGCGCGGTCCCGCCGGGAGGTGCAGCGGTAACGATAGAGCGGGAGCCAGCTAAAGGCCGGGCATGATGTATGAGGCCTTTGACAATGATCCAATAGATGATAGAGTGCTGAACGCGCAGAGCCGCGGACTGCACAAGCCAGACTAGGCGCTAACGCGAGGGCGTACACTTTAGACCATACAGAGGATGAGCGGCAGACGCTAAAGGAGGAGACCATGAAGGCTGGCGCAAAGAGTGAGCGTCTGGGGGAGCTGCGTGGGAAGGTGATCCCGCAGGGACAGGGAAGCCTCGTTCCCTACTACGTCGAGTCTGCCAAAGGGGCATTGATCTACGACGCCGACGGTCAGGAGTTTGTTGATTTCTCGGGCGGCATCGGGGTCATGAACGTCGGCCACTGTCATCCCAAGGTTGTTGCCGCCATCAAGGAGCAGGCGGAGCGGTTCACCCACACCTGCTTCATGGTGGTACCTTACGAGCCTCTGGTCAAACTGGGGGAAAAGCTCTGCGCCATCACGCCGGGGAAGTTCCCGAAAAAGACCCTTTTTATCAACAGCGGCGCCGAGGCGGTGGAGAACGCCGTCAAGGTCGCCCGCTACTACACGAAACGGACCGGGATAATCGCCTTCGAGAACGGCTTCCACGGGAGAACGCTTCTCACCATGACCCTCACCAGCAAGGTGAAGCCGTACAAGCTTGGATTCGGTCCCTTCGCGCCGGACGTCTACCGCATGCCCTTCGCCTACTGCTACCGCTGCGCCTTCGGCCTCACCTACCCGAAGTGCGGAGTGGCCTGTGCCGATTACCTGAAGGAGTTTTTCATCAGCTATGCGGCCGCCGAGACGACCGCTGCGGTCATCGCCGAGCCCGTCCAGGGAGAGGGCGGCTTCATCACCCCGCCTCCCGAGTACTTTCCCAAGCTCATGAAGATCTGTCACGACAACGGCATCGTCTTCATCGCCGACGAGATCCAGAGCGGCATGGGGCGAACGGGGAAGATGTTCGCCATGGAGCACTGGAACCTGGAGCCGGAGGTGGTGACGGTGGCCAAGAGCCTGGCGGCGGGCATGCCCCTCAGCGCCGTGGTGGGGAAGCAGGAGATCATGGACTCGGTCCATACGGGCGGCCTCGGCGGCACCTATGGCGGAAACCCCGTCTGCTGCGCCGCGGCGCTCGCTGTTCTCGAGATTTTCGCAAAGGAGGGACTCCTGGAGAAGGCGACGGCTCTCGGCAAGAAGCTGCGGCAGCGACTGGATTCTTGGCAGCGGAAGTTCGAGCTCATCGGCGACGTGAGGGGGCTCGGCCCCATGCTTGCCCTCGAGCTGGTTAAGGATCGGGTCACCAAGGCGCCGGCGGCCGACGAGGCTAAAGCCCTTGTGAAGTTCGCTTACGAGCGGGGCCTGGTCCTTCTCTCCTGTGGCAACTTCAGCAATGTGATTCGCCTCCTCATGCCGCTCGTGATCACGGATGAACAATTGGAGCGAGGGCTGGCCATCATGGAGGAAGGCTTCGCGACCTTGGCCAAGTGATATCAATTCAGCCGGGCAGATCAATAGCGAGAGAGCGGCGGCGCCGGGCCGCTGCCTGATTCGTGGGGAGAGTTTAGAAAAGGAGGGTTAGAGCATGATCGAAAAGAGGCTAGGGAAGGTGCTAGGGTATGCGGTATGCGGCCTGCTCGCGGTGCTTCTTGTGGTCGGACCGGGCCAAGCCGCGGACAAGGTGGTCAAGATCGGCAACATCGAACCTCTCTCCGGTCCCTCCGCCTCGGTGGGGGTGCAAGGGAAACAGGCCCGGGAGATGGCCGTCGAGGAGATCAACGCTGCGGGCGGCATCAAGTCTTTGGGCGGGGCCAAGCTCGAGCTCATCTACGCCGACAGCAAGAGTGATCCCACCGTAGGAATGACGGAGGCGGAGCGGCTCATCAACACCGAGAAGGTCCATATCCTCACCGGCTGCTGGAATTCGGCGGTGACCTATCCCACCACCCAGGTGGCCGAGAAGGCCGGCATCCCCTTCGTTGTGCCGGTTTCCGTGCGGGACACCATCACCGAGCGCGGGTTCAAGTACGTTTTCCGGGTTGCCGCCAAAGACTCCTGGTGGGTGCGGGACCAGTTCCGCTTCCTCGATGACATGCAGAAGGAGTTCAAGACAAACTTCAAGACCATGGCTCTCGTCTATGAGAACGGCGACTGGGGAACCGGCTTCGCCGAGAAGTGGAAGAAGCTCGCCAAGGACTACGGCTTCCAGGTGGTGCTGGATGAGCC